>NZ_PQMX01000030.1:0-74462 GCF_004368385.1 Burkholderia sp. B10
GCCCCTACGCGCCCCTTCCCGATCGCCCAACGCATCGATTCGACTCCCGTCACCACCGCAACATCCATGTCAACGATCACCGCGACCACCGTGTCGCTGAAGCACATTCTTGAACACCCTGGCGATTTCCACGGGTGGCTCTGCTTGCCGCAGATGCCGTGGACGCTCGATACGGAGGGCGAGTTCGCCGAAGGCACCGCTCACGCCGAAGGCGCGACGCCACCCGCCACCGCTCCACTAGAAGGTTGGCGCGTGACCTTGAACAGCGCGACGATCGAGGACATCGTCATCAACGCGCATGATCAGGTCGACGAACCAAGCATCGCGCAATTGCTCGACGCGTTCGTGTTCTACGTCGACAACGACGAGTTCATTCTTCTCTGAACGCGCCCGCCACGCCACGCCCCACGCCACAGCAAAAAAGGACCGCCAAGCGGTCCTTCCCTCCAACGCGACAACGTCCGCTCACCGCAAGCTCAAGGCAACGAAATCGTCAAATTCGCCGACTCTGGCCCGACCTTGATCACCTGCGAATAAGGCGCGAGCGCCTGCAGCGTCTTGTCCTTCAGATAGGTGTTGAGCCCGAGATACCCGAGCAGCGCCACAAGCGCGAACACCGCACCGATCGCCCACACCGGCACCTCGCGCTTCAGCCGGTGCGCAATCTGATCCGGCAGTGGCCAATGCGGCGCGAACGCAGCGCGCTTGCCCTTCATATGCGCGATCTCGTCGCCGAGCCGCGCGGTGAGATAAGCGAGCTTCTCCGGCCCCTCGAGCAGATACTTGCCCTGGAACCCGAGCAGCAGGCACATGTGGAACACCTCGAGCGACTGCAGCCGCGCCGCACCTTGCGCCCGGCATTCCTCCAGATACTGGAAGAACTTCTCGCCCGCGAGCTGCTCGCCGAACAGCACCAGCTGCAGCGGCCGGCGTTCCCAGTCGGCCCGGATCTTGAACTGCGACGACAGCACCATCTCGTCGACGGCCGCGCAATACGCGAACTTCGCCGCATACACGTCCTCCGCCGCGATATTCAGCTTCTTCGCGCCGCGTTCGAAGTCCGACAGGAATTCCTGAATCTTCGTGCTGAACTCGCTCGCGCTGTCCGGCGCGCGGCCGTTCTTGAGCAGGAACAGCATGAAGAACCCGTCGTACAGCAGGTCGAGCAGCGAGCGGGCCTGGAACGCGGCGTCGGTCGACGCCGGGGTATGCAACGGGGCCGGCGCGTTGTCGCCGAACAGGGAAGGCGCGTAGCTCATGATGTGACCGCGATCAGTTCGAATTTCAGGTCATTGATGCCAGTCGGCGCATAGATCATCGCCGACTGGGCCTGCAGCATGCGCTCGTACAGCGCGCCGCGCGAGTCGAGCTGGAAGTAACACGCACCGGGCCGCACCGGAATCGCGGGCGGCACCTGCGGCATGTACGACAGCCGCACGCCGGGCATCGCCGACAGCACGAGCTTGTCGACGTCGTCCGGCGCACCGACCTTGAAGCGGGCCGGCACCGCGTCGATGAGTTCGACGTTCGGCATGTCGGCGGACACGGCCAGATAGAACTCGGTCTTGTCGTCGATCTTGCCCGAATCGAGGCGGCCGAGGTGGAACGACGGACGCACTTCGTCGAGCGTGATCGCGAAGTAGCGCGTCGAGATCACGGTGTCGAGCAGCTCGCGCAGCATCAGGTCGAGACGCGCGAAGCTCGGGCCCGGATCGTCGTGGCGATACACGGGCAGGTCGGCGAGCGTGTAGCCCTTCGAGAACGTCATCAGCTGGCCCGCGAGGCGCAGCAGCTCCTGGAACAGCCGCTCCGGATGCAGTGCCGCATGCTGATGCAGATGCGCGAGCGTCGCGAACGCAGCGTTCGCGGTGTGCAGCAGCCAGAACGACGCGATGTCGCCCGAGCGGAACTCGATGATGTTCTTCGACGGCTCGCGGTGAAAGCCGTACAGCGCATTGACCTTCGCCTGCAGCGCGTCGACCAGCTGGCGCAGCCGCTGGTGCAGGATCGGCGACGCTTCGATCGCGAGACACGGCGGCACGAAGCTGTCGTCGAGCTCGAAGCCGGACGTCGCCGTGCGCCGCACGCGCACGAGCGGCACCGACAGCAACTGGTCGCGCGGCTCGCTGTGCGCGATCAGCTTCACCTGCGTCTTCAGGAACGTGATGTCGGCTTCGGCCGCGTCGGTGAAGTTGTCGGCGACGCTCGTCTGCTCGCTGACGAAACGCGTCGTGAAGCCGGACGCCGGATCGTCGCTGTAGTTGGTGCCGTTCTCGCGCAGCGGATGCAGCGCGAGGTAGAACACGAATTCGTTGATGCCGTCGGGCAGCGTGTCGAGCGCGATCGGCGGCGGCAGGTCGTCGGCCTGCGGCGCGGCATACAGCGCGCCGTCCGGGAACACGAGCGCGAGCTCGGCCACGCGCAGCACGTTGCTGCCGAGCGCATCGCGATCGATGCGCACCGAGCGCAAGCCCCAGTTGTACGGCTGGATCGCCTGGATCGATTCGAACAGGCGCGCCTCGTGATAGGCGTCCTGCCGTTGAAAGTGTTGAGGCCGGAGGAACAGCCCTTCCCCCCACAGCACCTTGGCCGAATAACTCATGTCAAATCCGGTTAATGTAGCGTTGCGATCTAATCGATTTGGTCGTGCCCGAATTAATCGCCAATTTGTTAACTCTTGTTAATTGACATTCGTGCGTCATGCTTATCCGCAGGTGACCGACGAAAGCAAATTCAGCGGTTGCGAAGGCGCACCCTGTTGCGGTGCGATCACGGTGCCATCGGTGACCGTCATCGCGCAATTATGCAGGCCGATGATTATGCCGGATTTCTCCGACTTTGCCGGGTCGAACGTCAGTTTCCAGCGCTGGATGGCCGGATCGCGGAACAGTGCGACGATGCCGAATGCCTGCGCTTCGCGCGACACCTTTTCGGTCGCCGTATAGCGCTGGCCCGGAATCAGCGTGATCTCGCGCACGTTCAGCAGATCGGCGCCGAGCGCGGCCTTTTCCTTGGTCGGATCGGTGAACGCGTCGAACGGCGCCTGCTGGAACGAAGTCGGGTCCTTCAGCGAGTAGAGTCTCACCACCAATGCGAGCGGCTTGCGATCGTTCGCGGCGTTCAGGTTCGACGCCGCCGCGAGCGTAAGCCCGATGTTGCGCGGCGGCTTCTGCGAATCCGGGAGCTCGGGCTTGCCGATGCCGGCGGCCTGCATCACGGCGCTCGCGGCCGAGCCGAGCAACGGGGCGGCCGCACATCCGGCCAGCAGCGCGCTCGCGAGCAGCGGCAGCGCATAGCGAATCATGGTCGATTTCATCGTGTTTCCGGCGTGCCGCCTTTAACTCCCCTGTCAAAACTGCCGGTATTGCTGCGCATCGCGCGCATGCCCGGCTTATCGGCCTTCAACTATTAAACATGCGGGCGCCGCAGCGTGTTTCGGAAATTTTTTCCGTCCTCGGTGCGCCACGCCACGGAGCAAGTAAAAGTTGCGCATTCCCTTCGCTGGAAAGGCTGTCCGCGGCCCATTGCGGAAGGCGTTTCGAGGGGGGGCGCACACTTTTAAAAGGAATTACTCTGCACGCAACGATTGAATTATGAAAAATTGATCGGTACTATACCCGCGCGCTTCTTGCAAAGCAAAAGAACCAGATTCTCAACGAATTTAATACTCACGCGCCGGTGGATATAACGATGAAAGACCGTCTCTTCGCAAAACTTTCTGGGGTAGTGCTGGCCTGCGGCGTCATCGCCGGTTGTGCGACCCAGCCGTCCGCACCGCCGAGCGCCGAGGTATTCAACAAGTCGCTGGCCGATGCGGATGCCGTCGCGAAGTCGGGCGATCAGGACAAGGCGCTCGGCCTGTACCAGCAACTGGCGAAGTCGGACCCGACGCGCGAAGAGCCGTGGTCGCGCATCGCGCAGATCCAGTTCGCGCAGAATCACTACGGCCAGGCGATCGTCGCCGCGCAGGAAGCATTGCAGCGCGATGCGACCGACCGTCAGGCGAAGAGCGTGCTCGCGGTGGCGGGCCTGCGGATCGCGACGCAGTCGCTCGGCGAGCTGCGCCAGGATGCATCGCTCGCGGGCGACGCGAAGTCCGACGCGCAGGCGCTCGCGAAGCAGCTGCGCGACACGCTCGGCGAATCCGCGCTGTTCCCGCCGGAGCAACGCGTCGCGAAGCCGCGCACGTCGCGCCGCATCATTCATCGTCCGAAGGCCGGCGCGGCGCCGGCCGCCGAGGCTGCAGCGCCGGCGCAGTCGGCTCCGCCGCAGGCCGCCGCCGCGCAGAAGGGCGGCGCCGATCCGTTCAGCGCGCTGCGCAACTGAGCGCAACAGCACGCAACTGACGCGATAACCACAACTAACCTGGGAGCCGTCGAGATGGCCAAGAAAGAGAGCATTCAGAAAAGTCTGCAGAAGATACGGCCGCCGCGTGTCCAGCTGACCTACGAGGTCGAGAAGGGCGACGCGATCGAGGTGAAGGAACTGCCGTTCGTCGTCGGGGTCGTCGGCGATCTGGCGGGCCAGTCGGAAGTCGAGCAGCCGAAGCTGCGCGACCGCAAGTTCGTCAACATCGACCGCGACAACTTCGACGACGTGATGAAGGCGATCGAGCCGCGCGCCGCGTTTCAGGTGGAGAACCGCCTGAGCGCGGACGGCGGCAAGTTCGCGGTCGACCTGAAGTTCCGCTCGCTGTCGGATTTCAGCCCGGACGAAGTCGTCGAGCAGGTCGAGCCGCTGCGCCGCCTGCTCGAGGCGCGCTCCAAGCTCGCCGATCTGCGCAACAAGCTTGCCGGCAACGACAAGCTCGAGGATCTGCTGTCCGAGGTGCTGACGAACACACAGCAGCTGCAGGAGCTCGCGAAGGGCACCGGCGGCGACAAAGACGGCGAATGACGACGGAGTGTTGAGATGAACCAGCAAACGGCTGCGGCCCAAGCGAGCGGCGCGGAATACGCCGCCGGGACTTCGCTGCTCGACGACATCGTCGAGAAGAGCAAGGTCGCGAAATCCGATTCCGAGCATGCGCGCGCGAAGGACCTGATCGGCGAACTCGTGCATCAGGTGCTCGACGGCACGGTGATCGTGTCCGACAACCTGTCGGCGACGATCGACGCGCGGGTCGCCGAGCTCGACCGCCTGATCTCCACGCAGCTGTCCGCGGTGATGCATGCGCCGGAGTTCCAGCGCCTCGAAAGCACGTGGCGCGGCCTCGACTATCTGGTCAAGGAAAGCAACACCGGCCAGACGATCAAGATCAAGGCGCTGCACGCGCCGAAGCGCGACCTCGTGCGCGACTTCAAGGGCGCGAGCGAGTTCGACCAGAGCGCGCTGTTCAAGAAGGTCTACGAAGAAGAGTTCGGCACGTTCGGCGGCTCGCCGTTCGGCGCGCTGATCGGCGATTACGAGATCTCGCGCCAGCCGGAAGACATGTACTTCATCGAGCAGATGTCGCACGTCGCGGCTGCCGCGCACGCGCCGTTCATCGCATCGGCGTCGCCGGAGCTGCTCGGCCTCGAGTCGTTCGCCGATCTCGGCAAGCCGCGCGACCTCGGCAAGGTGTTCGATACGGTCGAATACGCGAAGTGGAAGTCGTTCCGCGATGCCGAAGATTCGCGCTACGTCGGCCTCACGCTGCCGCGCTTCCTCGGTCGCCTGCCGTTCAATCCGAAGGACGGCCAGACCGCAGAGAACTTCAACTTCGTCGAGGACGTCGACGGCACCGAGCACGACAAATACCTGTGGTGCAACGCGGCGTGGGCCTTCGCGGCACGCCTGACAGCCGCGTTCGACGACTTCGGCTGGTGCGCGGCGATTCGCGGCGTCGAAGGCGGCGGCCTCGTCGAGGACTTGCCGACCCACACGTTCAAGACCGACGACGGTGAAGTCGCGCTGAAGTGCCCGACCGAAATCGCGATCACCGATCGCCGCGAGAAGGAGCTGAGCGACCTCGGCTTCATCCCGCTCGTGCATTGCAAAAACTCGGATTACGCTGCGTTCTTCGCCGCGCAATCGGTGCAGAAGCCGAAAAAGTACAGCACCGACAGCGCGAATGCGAACGCCGTCCTGTCTGCCCAGCTTCAGTACATCTTCTCGGTATCGCGCGTCGCGCACTACCTGAAGGCGATGATGCGGGACAAGATCGGCAGCTTCGCATCGGCGCAGAACGTGGAGACTTTCCTCAACCGGTGGATTTCGCAATACGTTCTGCTCGACGACAACGCATCGCAGGAGCAGAAAGCGCAATTTCCGCTGCGCGAGGCATCCATACAAGTATCGGAGATTCCGGGCAAGCCGGGCTCGTATCGTTCGGTCGCGTTCCTGCGCCCGCACTTTCAGCTCGACGAACTCTCGATTTCTCTGCGACTTGTCGCTGATCTGCCCAAACCGGCAAATTCATAAGCGAGCAATTCGCCCGGGCGGGCCGCCTGGGTAGGACGTTAAAACCACCTCTTTGGGGAGTCGAAGGGCCATGTTACATATGCACATGCAGTTTGGTAGTCCGGCGGTGAAGGGCGAGTCCGCCGACAAGGACCATCAGGGCTGGATCGAACTGAAATCGTGGGATCACTCGATCGTTCAGCCGCGTTCGGCAACGGCATCGACCGCAGGCGGTCACACGATGACGCGTTGCGAGCACGGCGACATGATCTTCACGAAGGAGATCGATTCGTCGAGCCCGCTGCTGTATCAGCACGCTTCGGGCGGCACCACGTTCGACGAAGTCACGGTCCATTTCTCGCGCGCGGACGGCGAAGGCAAGCGCGTGCAGTATCTGGAAGTGAAGCTCAAGTACGTGATCATCTCGAGCATCGCGCCGAGCGTGCGTGAAGAAGGTCTGCCGATCGAGACGTTCTCGCTCAAGTACGCAGCCGTGCAGTGGAAGCAAACCCAGCAGAAGATCGGCGGCAACCAGGGCGGCAACACGCAGGGCGCCTGGAGTCTGACGAAGAACGACAAGACCTACGCGGTCTAAGGTCGGTTGCGGCAACGGGGCGCTGGGCGTCCCGTTGCCGTTTTCGCTGTGAACGCCGACCGATGAAACGCTTCGAACCCAGTTTTCTCGACAAGCTGTTCGACGACGAACCGCACCTGCCGGCCTCGGCAGCGATGCGGCAATTGTCGCTGGACGAGCTCAAGAACACGGTCGCCCGCGACGTCGAGGCGATCCTCAACACCCGTATCGCGCACACCGAACTCGAGCTGGCGGCGCTGCCGGAATGCCAGAAATCGGTGCTTACCTACGGGCTGAACGACTTCGCGGGCCTGAGCCTCGCGAGTCACTATGACCGCGCGTTCATCTGCAAGTCGATCCAGCAGGCCATCGCACGCCACGAGCCGCGGTTGCAGCAGGTGCAGGTGACGTTCGAGCTGAACGAGCAGTCGACCAACGCGCTGTACTTCGCGATCCAGGCGCTGCTCGTCGTGCATCCGGCCGAGGAGCCGGTGAATTTCGACGCGATGCTGCAGCCGTCGACGCTGCAGTATTCGGTCACGCGCGCACGCGCGGCCAGAATGCAGTAAATCAAGCTGCCGAGCGGGCCGGACCGCCCGGTGGCGGACCAGGGTCCGGCAGGAAAGATTGAGCTTCGGGGTCGTCGATGGAAGAATTGCTGCCGTATTACGAGCGCGAATTATCGTTTTTGCGGCGCTATTCGCAAGATTTCGCGGAACGCTATCCGAAGATCGCGGCGCGGCTCGCGTTGTCGGGCGAGCATTGCGAGGATCCCCACGTCGAGCGGATGATCGAGTCGTTCGCGCTGCTCGGCGCGCGCATCAACAAGAAGCTCGACGATGACTACCCGGAGTTCACCGAAGCGCTGCTGGAGGTGCTGTATCCGCACTACCTGCGGCCGTTCCCGTCGTGCTCGATCGCGCAGTTCACGCCGGCCTCGCCCGGCCAGCAGACCGAACCGGTCGTGATCCAGCGCGGCACCGAGCTGAAGAGCCGCCCGATTCGCGGCGTGCAATGCCGGTTCCGCACCGCCTACGACGTGACGCTCGCGCCGATCCGCATCTCCGAGGCACGCTTCACGCCGGTCGCGCTCGCGCCGAGCGCGACGGTGCTGCCGTCCAACGCGACGGGCGTGATCTCGATCACGTTCGAATCGCTCGCCGCGCAGCTCGACCTCGGCGCGCTGAAGCTGCCGTCGCTGCGCGCGCACTTGCACGGCGAGCAGTCGTTCGTCGCCGCGCTGACCGACTGCCTGTTCGTCAACGTGCTGGCCGCGTACGTCGAGCCGGAGCGCAATGGCCGCTGGACCGCGTTGCGCAACCTGCCGATCGCGCAGGCCGGCTTCGACGAAGACGACGCGCTGATCGATTACCCGGCGAAGTCGCATCCCGCCTATCGGCTGCTGACCGAATACTTCGCGTTTCCCGACAAGTTCGACTTCGTCGATTTCGACGTCGCGGCGATCGCGCGCGCGGCGGGCCGCTGCCAGCGCGCGACGCTGCATCTCGTGCTGCAGGACGTGCGCAGCGATTCGCATGTCGCGCGCCTGCTCGAGCTGCTGACGGCCAGCCATTTCCGGCTGTTCTGCACGCCGATCGTCAACCTGTTCCGCCAGCACGGCGAGCCGATCCGCATCACGCACCGCGCGGTGTCGTATCCGGTGATCGCCGAGGCGCGGCGCGCGTTCGCGTACGAGGTGTACTCGATCGATTCGGTGAAGCTCGTCAGGCAGCAGGCGCATGAGGAATCGGTGATCGAGTTCCGGCCGTTCTACTCGCTGCATCACGGCGAATCGGCGCGGATCGGCCACTACTGGTTCGCGCGCCGCAACGACTGGGTCGCGCAAAAGAGCCCCGGCTACGAAACGGAGATCTCGATCGTCGACATCGACTTCGAGCCGACGTCGCCGCAAACCGACACGCTGAGCCTCGACCTCACCTGCACCAACCGCGACCTGCCGGCGATGCTCGCGTTCGGCCTCGAAGGCGGCGACCTGTTCCAGGAAGGCGGCGCGCAGACGAGCGGCATCGCGATGCTGCGGCGTCCGACGCAGAGCGTGCGCTTCGAGCGCGGCCGCGCCGCGCACTGGCGGCTCGTGTCGCATCTCGCGCTGAACCACGTGTCGCTGGTCGCGCACGGGCTCGCGCCGCTCAAGGAAATGCTGACCTTGTACGACCTGCGGCGCACCGCGGTGTCGATGCGCCAGATCGACGGCCTCGCCGGCGTCGAGCAGCGCGGCGCCGTGCAGTGGCTGCCCGGCAAGCCGTTCGCCACCTTCGTGCGCGGCATCGAGATTCGCCTGACCATCGACGAGGAGCATTTCGTCGGCGCGAGCCTCGCGTCGTTCGTGCGCGTGCTCGACAGCTTCTTCGGGCTGTACGTGCACCTCAACAGTTTCGTTCAACTAGTCGTGGTGTCGAAGCGCACCGGCGAGGAGATCATCCGATGCAAGCCCCGAACCGGCGAATCGATCCTGGCGTAGTCGACGCGCTGCTCGACGAGCCGCACCGCTTCGAGTTCTTCCAGGCCGTGCGCGTGCTCGAGGGGCTGTTCGCGCGGCAGGCGTCCGATGCGCCGGGCGCGTGGCGGCAGGGCGACGTCGTCGCGCAGCGCATCGAGTTCCGCAACACGCTGTCGATCGGCTTCCCGCCGAGCGAAATCGAAGGCGCGCGCTCGTTCGACGACGACGGCACGCCGCTCGATTCGGGCGACGCGCGCGGCGCGGCGCTCGCCGCCGGCGAGCTCGGCCGCGTCCAGCTGACGCCCGCGTTCTTCGGGCTGCTCGGCGGTCAGGGCGCGCTGCCGCTGCACTACACCGAGCAGATCGTCGCGCGCGAGCATCTCAAGCGCGACCATGCGGCGCGCGCGTTCTTCGACGTGTTCTCGAACCGCGCGACCGCGCTGTTCTACGCCGCGTGGAAGAAGTACCGGCTGCCGTTCCATTACGAACTCGACCGCGACGAGCGCTATCTGCCGCTGTTGCTCGCGATCGCCGGCGTGCCGAGCGACGAGGTGCGCGACAGTCTCGCGGCCGGCGCGGGCGGCGTGCTCGACGAAGCCGTCGCCGGCTACGCGCTGGCCGCGCGGCATCGGCCGATGTCGGCCGCGTACCTGCAGCGCACGCTGTCCGACTACTTCCGCGTGCCGGTGAAGATCGACCAGTTCGTCGGCAAGTGGTACGACGTGCCGCCCGATCAGCTGAGCGTGCTCGGCGAAGTCAACGCCGTGCTCGGCGCGACGGCGCTGGTCGGCGAACGGGTGTGGCAGCGCGACATGCGCGCGCGGATCGTCGTCGGCCCGCTGTCCAAGCGCGATTACGAAGCGTTCCTGCCGGGCGGCCCGCACGCGATCGCGCTCGAACGGATGCTGACGCTGCTCGCCGGCGTCACGCTCGAATACGAGGTCAAGCTCGTGCTCAAGCGCACGGAAGTGGGCGCGAGCGTGCTCGGCGCGGGCTCGCGGCTCGGCTGGGACGCGTTCCTCTGCACGCGCGACGCGGCCGAGGATCGCTCCGACGCCCGCTACGAGCTGCACGTGATTCACTGACTGACAACAAACAAGCAATCGAACCTGAGATCGACGCCATGAGCACGCCCCTGAAGACCCTGATCACGAAACTGAACCCGCTGTGCCGGCACGCGGCCGAACGCGCGGCGAGCGCGTGCCTGGCGCGCGGCCATTACGAGGTCGATCTGGAGCACCTGTTCATCGCGCTGCTCGACGAGGCGACGGGCGATCTGCCGCTCGCGTTGCGCGCGAGCCGCGTCGATCCGCATGCGCTGCGTGCCGATCTCGAGCGCGAACTCACGCGGCTGAAGACGGGCAACACGCGCACGCCGGTGTTCTCCGTGCATCTGATCGCGCTGTTCGAGCAGGCATGGCTGATCGCGTCGCTCGATTCGCAGCTCGGCCGGATCCGCTCGGGCCATCTGCTGCTCGCGCTGCTGACCGCGCCCGATCTCGCGCAATTCGCGCAGCGGATGTCCGCGCGGTTCGCGGAAATGAACGTGACCGACCTGAAGCACAAGTTCGACGAGATCATGGCCGGCTCGAGCGAAGCCGAGCCGCGCCAGCCCGATGGCGACGACGGCGGCGATGCGGTGTCCGGCGTGGCGCCGGGCGCGTCGGCGGCCGGCCCGTCGAAGACGCCCGCGCTCGACACGTACACGACGAACCTCACGCAGCGCGCCCGCGACGGCAAGATCGACCCGGTGATCGGCCGCGAAGCCGAGATCCGCCAGGCGATCGACATCCTGATGCGCCGCCGCCAGAACAACCCGATCATGACCGGCGAGGCCGGCGTCGGCAAAACGGCGGTCGTCGAGGGGCTCGCGCTGCGGATCGCCGCGGACGACGTGCCGCCGCCGCTGCGCGGCGTCGCGCTGCACGTGCTCGACATGGGGCTGCTGCAGGCCGGCGCGAGCGTGAAGGGCGAGTTCGAGAACCGCCTGAAGAGCGTGATCGACGAGGTGAAGAAGAGCGCGCACCCGATCATCCTGTTCATCGACGAGGCGCACACGATCATCGGCGCGGGCGGCCAGGCCGGCCAGAACGATGCGGCCAACCTGCTGAAGCCGGCGCTCGCACGCGGCGAGCTGCGCACGATCGCCGCGACGACGTGGAGCGAATACAAGAAGTACTTCGAGAAGGATGCGGCGCTCGCGCGGCGCTTCCAGGTCGTGAAGGTCGAGGAGCCGAGCGAGCCGCTCGCGGCCGCGATGCTGCGCGGGATGTCGGGGCTGATGGAGAAGCACTTCAACGTGCGGATTCTCGACGATGCGATCACCGAGGCCGTGCGCCTGTCGCATCGCTACATCAGCGGCCGCCAGCTGCCGGACAAGGCGATCAGCGTGCTCGACACCGCATGCGCGAAGGTCGCGCTCGCGCACAGCGCGACGCCGGCGGCGATCGACGACACGAAGAAGCGCATCGAGCGCATCGACGCGGAGATCGCGTCGCTCGAGCGCGAAGCGGCCGGCGGCGCGTCGCACGACGAGCGGCTCGGCGAGCTGCGCGGTGCGCGCGACACGGCGCTCGCGCAATTGAGCGACGACGAAGCGCGCTATGAAGCGGAGCGCGCGATCGTCGCCGAGATCACCGAGCTGCGCGAGACGCTCGACCGCGCGCGCCACGCATCGGAAGACGGCGAGCCGGTCGACGTGCCGGCCACGCGCGAGAAGCTCGCCGAGCGCGTCGCGGCGCTGCATGCGCTGCAGGGCGGCGAGCCGATGGTGCCGCTGCAGGTCGACGGGCACGTCGTGGCCGAGATCGTCGCCGCATGGACGGGCATTCCGCTCGGCCGGATGGTGAAGGACGAGATCGACACCGTGCTGAACCTGCAGCCGCTGCTCGGCGCGCGCGTGATCGGCCAGGATCACGCGCTCGACGCGATCGCGCAGCGCGTGCGCACCGCGAGCGCGAACCTCGAGGATCCGAACAAGCCGCGCGGCGTGTTCATGTTCGTCGGGCCGTCGGGTGTCGGCAAGACCGAGACGGCGCTCGCGCTGGCCGACATCCTGTACGGCGGCGAGCGCAAGATGGTCACGATCAACATGAGCGAGTATCAGGAGGCGCACAGCGTGTCGGGCCTGAAGGGCTCGCCGCCGGGCTACGTCGGCTACGGCGAGGGTGGCGTGCTGACCGAGGCCGTGCGCCGCAATCCGTACTCCGTCGTGCTGCTCGACGAAGTCGAGAAGGCGCACCCGGACGTGCTCGAGATGTTCTTCCAGGTGTTCGACAAGGGCACGATGGACGACGCCGAAGGGCGCGAGATCGACTTCCGCAACACGCTGATCATCCTGACGTCGAACGTCGGGTCGGCCGCGGTGATGCAGGCGTGCCTGAACAAGACGGCCGACGAGCTGCCCGACCCGGACGCGCTCGCCGAGGCGCTGCGTCCGCAGCTGTACAAGACCTTCAAGCCGGCGTTCCTCGGCCGGATGAAGGTCGTGCCGTACTACCCGATTTCCGACGACGTGCTGGCCGAGATCATCGAGCTGAAGCTCGAGCGCATTCGCCGCCGCATCGAAGCGAACCACAAGGCCGCGTTCGAATGGGACGAATCGCTCGTCGATGCGGTGCTCGCGCGCTGCACCGAGGTCGATTCGGGCGCCCGCAACGTCGACCATATCCTGAACGGCACGCTGCTGCCCGAGATCGCCGGCCACGTGCTCGGCCGGATCGCCGACGGTGCGGCCATCGCGCGCATCGCCGTGCGCGCCGACGACTCGGGCGAATTCGCGTACACCGTCGAATGAGCGCGGCCGCGCTCTCTGCAATGACGAACTGAACCCACCATGCCGATCAATCTCCCCGAGCTGCTGACGCCGATCAGCGATGCGTCGCCCAGCGGCGACGACCTGCTGTTCTCGAACGAATTCGACGCGATCCAGGATGCGCGGCGCCATGACGATCCGACGCTCGACCAGGGCGAATGGGTGACCGACATCAAGGAGGCCGACTGGGGCTTCGTCGTCGACCATGCCGGCGAGCTGCTGCGCACGCGCACCAAGGACCTGCGGCTCGCCGTGTGGCTGACCGAGGCGCTGGCGCTCGAGGACGGCATCACCGGCCTCACCGAAGGTTATGCGCTGCTGGAAGGCCTGTGCCGCGACTACTGGGACACCGTGCATCCGCTGCCCGAAGGCGACGACGTCGAATACCGGCTCGGCAACGTCGCGTGGCTGTCGGGGCGCACGGCCGAGCTGCTGCGCGGCGTCGCGGTGACCGACGGCGCGTCGAACGCGTTCACCACGCTCGACTGGGAGGTCGCGCAGCATGTGGCGCAGGCCGTGAAGCGCGATCCCGAACACGCCGAGGAAATCGCGCGCGGCAAGCCGTCGGTCGAGCAGATCGATGCATCGCGGCGCGTGACGCCGATCGCGTTCTACACGGCGCTGCTCGCGAACCTGAAGGCGTTCGAGTTCGCGCTCGACGCGTTCGAGGAGCGGCTGGTCGAACGCGCGGGCGATTCGGCGCCGAGCTTTCGGCAGACGCGCGATGCGTTCGAGACCGTGTATCGGCTCGTCGAGCGTTTCGCGCGCGAGCAGGGATATACGGGCAGCGCACCGCACGCGCCGTCGGCGCAGCAAGCGCAGCCGGAGCGCGTCGAACCGAGCTTCGGCGACGCGTTCCACACCGAGGAGACCCATGTGCAGACGCAGACCGCTTCGCGTGCGCCGGTGGCGCAAATGATCGCCGGCATCCAGAACCGCGCGCAGGCCGTCGACCAGCTGCGCGCGGTCGCGCGTTACTTCCGCCAGACCGAGCCGCACAGCCCGGTCGCGTATCTCGCGGACAAGGCCGCGGAATGGGCCGACATGCCGCTGCACAAGTGGCTGGAGAGCGTCGTGAAGGACGACGGATCGCTGTCGCATATCCGCGAGCTGCTCGGCGTGAGGCCCGACGAGCAGTCGTGAGCGATGATCGTTTGGCCTGAGAGCCTCAGGTTCCGCAGCGACATGCGGTACTGGCAGGAGCAGAACCGAATCCACGCGAGCCGGAGTGGCCTGCGTTCCTCGAGACACTGAAAACCTCGGCCACACGTACAGACGACGCAGTAGCGCGATGCGGTTTTACGTACTCGCCGATACGCTATCGGCGAGCTCGCACGTTGCGTCATAAACCGCTGACGCGACTCCGCGCTCGCCGTGCCTTGTGTTTCACCGCCTGCTTTTTGCGATCCTCGCCCCACGGCAACAGCGAAACGCTCACCGCACACAGCATCAACCCGCCAACCAGACCGAACAGCGCGAATCCGGTTTCACGCACCCATGCTCCGCCAACAACCGCATCGTTACGCCGAGCAACGCCGGGAAACATCGGCGAAACGCGCAGCCCGTCGGTCGCGGCCGCGCTGCAATATGTATGGGTGAATGCGCCGAACTGTTCGCGGCTGAGCTTGGACGCTTCCGAACGCGAATACACCGGCGATCCGGCCGGCCGCCACGTCGTGTCGTACTGCCGCGTATGTTCCGCGCCATACCGGAACACGGCGCGCGCCTCCCAGGTCACGGCGGATTTCCCATACCGGAGCGACAACTCGCATCGCTCGACGACGGCGGGCACGCGAGGCCACGCACGGGCGCGAACGAGGATGGCGGAATCGATCGCGTCCGCCGCACCCATCAGCACGAGCGTCGCGCCAACGAGCAGCAGAACGGCCGACCGCAGGCAGCGCAGTGCGTCTTTCACGGGAACGGCCGGATCGAACGATCGACCGACCAGCGGACCGGCGCATTGGCCAGGACGCGGCCCATCGATCGCGCCCGCGCGATCCACGGGCTGCGTTCACCGGCGTCCTGCCGTCGGCTCGCCATGCCCACACCCGCGCGTCTACTGCCCGACCCGGAACTCGATCCGCCGATTCCTCGCCCGCCCGTCCGCCGTATCGTTCGGCGCGATCGGCTGATCCGGCCCGACGCCCGTCGTCGTCATCTGCTGAGGCTGGATGCCCTTCGTGATCAGATAGCCCTTCACCGCATCCGCGCGCGCCTGGCTCAGCGCGATGTTCGAGGTCCGGTTCCCGGAGTTGTCGGTGTGCCCGATGATGTCGACCGTGCGGTTCTGCATCTTCGCCAGCGCCGCCGCCATCTGATCGAGAATCTGCTTGCCTTGCGGCGTCAGCGTCGCGCTGCCGGTCTCGAACTCGATCGTGCGGTTCGCGAGCGTCTGGTCGAGCACGCCCTGTTCGGACGCCGACACGCGCAGCCCGTTCTTGATCGTGTAGGTCGGGTTCAGCGAATTCGCCATGTCGCTCGCGAGCTGCTGGCGCTGCGCTTCGTTGTGCACCTCGCCCTTCACCTCGATCTGCGTGCCGTTGATCTTCAACTGGCCCTTGCTGATCTGCTTGAGCTGCGCGCCGAGCAGCTTCTGCACGTTGGCGCTCCAGTTCGGCGGCGTCGCGACGTCGCCCACCTCGATCTGGTCGACCACGTTCGCCGCGCCGTACGTGTCGCGCAGCTTCTGCAGCACGGCAGCCTTGGTCGCCTCGTCGGGCACCTTGCCGCCGGCCACCACCTGGCCGGGCGTCGCGTTCGCCGGCGGCGGCGTGATCGTGCCGGCCGTGCCGTGCACGACCGTGCCCGACGCCGTGCCGGGCGCGGCCCCCGGTGCGGCGCTCGCATTCGGCGTAGACGGCAGCGCCGTCGTCGCGACCGTGCCGTTGCCGACCGGCGTGACGGTCGCGCCGCCCGTGTTCTGCGCGTAGGCGCTGCCGGCGACGAGGCCGGCCGCAGCCAGCGCGGCGAAGAACGGCAGCAGGCGCGTGCGCCGTGCGTGAATCGTGCGTTGCATCGCGTCAGCCTCCGATGAACGCTTCGCGGAACGCGTCGATGGCGACGCGCAGCGACAGTTGCGGTTGGTCGAGGTAGCTGACGAGCTTGCTGATCCGGTGGTCGTTTTGCGCATGGGCGTCGATCCACTCGGGATCGTCGATGTCGATGTTGTGGGCGGCGTAGGTCTGCGGATCGACGACGCTCAGCAGCGTCTTCGACGACGCACCGTTGAAGCCGACGATCAGCCGTTCGCGCTCGGCGATCGTGCCGATGAAGATCGCGAGCTCGAAATCGGCCTGCGCGACGAACGGTGCAATCAGTTCGAGCCAGAACGCGGCGACGAGGCTTCGATAGAACGGATCGACCGGCAGCGGCAGCGTCAGGCCGCGCTCGATGTGCGACGAGCCGCTTTGCATCACCGGCCGCAGCAGCGAGCCGAGCGCGAGCATCGCGCCGCGCAGCCGCACCGGATGGCCGCTCTCGAGCAGCATCTGTTGCAGGCCGTACAGCGACTGGTGTTCGACGAAGTCGTTGAAGGTGCCGTCGTGCGACGTGCCGGGGCCGCCGACGTCGATCGGCACCTGCGTGTCGCCGAGCGCCTGCAGCGCGCCGGGCGGCTCCTCCTTCGCGAGCAGCGCCGGCATCTGCGCGGCGACGCGCGACCACAGCCGCGCGAACGCGAGCGGGCTGCGCGCGAGGAACGCGAGCGGCCGCTCGACCTCCAGCGCGGTCGCGCCGAGGAACGGGAAGCGGCGCATCGACACGTCATGGCTCGCGACCATGTGCCCGGCGATCGCGAGCTTGCTGCGCGAGCCGAGGAACGCGAAATGCATCGGCTTCGCATCCTCGTAGACGATCTTCCAGCGCGGATCTTCCGCGAGCAGCTCCAGCGCCTGCGCGATCCAGCGATCGAGCGTCTGCAGCAGCTGCGGGTTGTGCGGGCTCTTCACGAAGTCGCCGCGCGACGGAATCTTGCCGAAGTAGGCGATCTGCGCCTGAACGGTTTGCGTCATTGCGCCCCCTGTGCATTCGTTGCGGTGGCGGCCGCGACGGCCGGTGCCGCGGCCGGCGCGCCGGCGCCCGCCTGCGTCGCGTTCTGTGCGGCGCCGGCGCTCGCGTCGGCGATCGACGACGGCAGCTGCAGGCCGCGCAGGCTCTGCTGCTGCGGCTGGTCGCCGCCGCCGCCGGTCGGCTGCGACGTGCTGATGATGCGCATCGTCACCGACACGTTCACGCTGCCCTGGACCCACGTCAGATCGAACGTGCCGTCCGGGCGGCGCTTGCGCTGCGCCGAGTTGATCAGCTTCTCGAGACCGTAGCGGCCCGGCTCGTTGACGAGCTGCACCGTGCGGCCGTCGAAGGTCGTCGCGGACAGCGTCGCGCCGGGCGAACCCTGCGGGTTCGGCCACACGAAGTTGGTCCACTGCGGCGGCGTGTTGCGGTAACGCAGTTGCTGGCCGTCGATCGCGATCGTGTATTCGGTCGTGCCGGTGCTCGGCTGCGGCAGGATCTGGAACACGGTCTGCGGTTCGGACGCGGCGGCCGCGCCGCCTGCCGCACCGCCCGCGAGCGGCGCGACCCAGCGCGCGAAGCCGTTCGTGAAGTCCGGCGTGAGGCCGATGCCCATGTCGCCCCACGTGCGCGCGGCGAGGGTGTCGCCGCGGCGCACCGCGAGCGGCCCGAGCGTCGTGCCGACGAACTTCGCGATCGCGCCGTCCGGACCGAACACCTGCGCGATTTCACCGGCGCCGGCCTCGACCTTCGCGTTCGGCGCGAACGGGTACTTGGTCGCGAGCGAGCTCTGGAACGGCTGGTACACCTGCGCGTTCCACACCTTGTTCACTTCCGCGCTGGCCGGCTGGATCACGACCGAGAACGCCTGCATCAGCGGCCGCACCAGCAGCGGACGCAGCGACTTGCGTTGCGAATCGGTGAGGCCCGTCAGCATCTGCTCGTCGACGAACTTCAGCGAATCGGCCAGCTCCGAGCCGTTGCCGTCGAGCGTCTGCTGCATCAGCTGACGCGCGCCGGGGCCGGGGTCGCCCTGGTTCTTGATCACGTTGAAGCGCGTGCGCACCTTCGACAGCGTGTCCATGTAGCCCTTGAGCATCGACGTGCCGTCGTGCGTCGCGACGATCCGCGCGAGCCCGACGAACTCCTGGCCGATCGGACCCATCGGCACCTCGGCCGGATTGCCGTTGATGTCGATGTTCGCGGCCGCCATCTGGCCGGCCTGCGAGCGCGTGAACCACTGCTTCACCCAGTTCACGACGCCCGTCTGCGCCTTCTTGATCGTCACGTTCGCGAGCGACGGGTTGTCCCACGAGGTCTGGTCGTACGCGGTCTCGAGGATCTTGCGGATCGGCGAATCCTGCGGGTCGCCCAGGCGGTTCATCCCGTCGACGGCCTGGCCGAAGCTCGTGAAGCCCTGCACCGCGATGCCCTGCATGAACTTCTGCCAGTGCTGCGCGTATTCGGTCTTGTACATGCCGACCAGCGTCTTCTGGATCTGCTCGGGGCTGCCCTCGAGCGTCAGGTCGTCCTGCGTCGACGTGTTCAGCACCCAGTCCTTCGCCTGCAGTTCCTTGGTCGCCGCGTCGCGGATCGCCGGCTGCACGTAGTCGAACCACGCTTCGCGCGTGAACGTGCCCGGAATCGCGTAGCTGCCGGCGATCAACCCCTGGTTGCCGTCGCCGACGATGCGCGCGATGGTCATCGGCGCGAAGCGGGTCGACGCGCGCGCCTTGATTTCCTCGTAGACGCGCTGACGCGCCGGCATGCCGCGCACGACGCGGCGCAGGTTCTCGCGCGTCTGGTCGACCAGCGCGAGGTTCGCGTCGATCATCGGCCAGTCGTCGTCGTTCACGCGCGACAGATAGAACGAGATCATCCGCTCGGCGCTCTTGATCATCTCGTCGCGCGGCATGTTGCCCCGGTTCGTCTCCAGCCAGCCGCGCCAGAAGCGCGCAAGCTGGTCGGTCAGGTGCGCCTGCTCGACGTGACGCTTGTCGGCGAGCATCAGGTAGGTCTTCAGCGCGTTGTACGCGTCCTGCACGTTGGTCGGCGACGCGTCGCTGTAGAGGCCGCCCTGCGGTGCCGCCGGCTGTTGCGGCGCGGCGGCCGGCGTGGCCGACGCGCCTTGCGCGGCGCCGGCGAGCGGCGTGGCGCCCGGCGGATTGGTCGAGACCGGCATCGCGCCGCCCTGCACCGCGCCCGATTCGGGCGGACGCGTCATCGGCACGAGCTGCTCGGGGTGCGCGTTCACGTCCTTCATGAACGACGCGAGATTCTGCGACACCGGCGCGAGCAGGATCTGCCGCACGCCGTTGTAGTACTCGGTCAGCAGATGCTGCTCGAGGCGGTCGCCCTGGTACAGGCCGAGCGACACCGACATCGGCTTGTCGCGGCGGAACTGCTCGAGCTGCTCGATGCGGTCTTCGAGAATGTCCATCGCCTGCAGCCGCGACTGCAGGTCGTTGCGGCCCTGCTGCAGGCGCGTGACGTTGTCGAGGTCGGCCTGCACGTTGGCGACGAGCTGCTGGTTGCCGATCGTCGACCAGGTCCAGCCGCCGAGCGCGAGCGCGAGCGCCGCGACGAAGCCGAAGAAGGTTGCGTAACGCAGTCGCGTCTTGGTCGGGCTCGCGAACTGGCGCACGGTCTGGCGGTCCGCGAAGATCACCTTCGAGAACAGGTCGCGCAGGAAGAAGCCGTTCTTCGAAAATGCGCTGTGCGGCTTCGGCAGCGCGCTCGCGTCGAGGCCGAAGCGCTGAGCGATGCGCTGCGCGGCGGCGCTGTTGGTCTCGCCTTCCTGCAGTGCGCTGGTGAAGTAGAAGCCGCGGAAGATCGGCTTGTACTGGAACGGGTTGTTCTCGAACAGCGTCGCGAGGAACGCGCGCAGCGCCGGCTTGATCGTCGAGAATTCGAGCGGGAAGCTGAGCTGGCCCGGCGACAGCTGGTTGCCGCGCGACAGCGACAGCTGCGCGACGCTGATCTCCTTCAGCCCCTCGTACAGCTCCTCGAAGCGCTCGTCGAACAGCGTGACGACGTCGCGCTTCTCGTCCGGTTCGTAGGGCAGGGTGGCGCCCCACACGCGGTCGTATTCGTGCTTGTCGCTGCTGCTGAAGAATTCGGTGAAGCCGGTGATCAGGTCGGCCTTCGTGAACATCACGTAGACCGGTGCGAACACTTCGAGCTTTTCGGTCAGCTCCTGGACGCGCTGACGCAGGTTCTTCGCGAGGTTGATCGCGAACTCGGGGCGGTTGCCGGTGAGCTCGGCGATGCTCGCGGTGACGATGATGCCGTTGATCGGCGCCTTCGGCCGGTAGCGTTTCAGCAGGCCGAGAAAGCCGAGCCACTCGCTGCGGTCTTCCTCGTGCACCGAGTAGCGGCCGGCCGTGTCGAGCAGGATCCCTTCGGTCGTGAAGAACCAGTCGCAGTTGCGCGTGCCGCCGATGCCGTGGATCACCGCGCTGTTCTTGTCGGCGAACGGGAACTGCAGGCCGGAGTTCAGCACCGCGCTGCTCTTGCCCGCGGCCGGGTTGCCGATCACGATGTACCACGGCAGTTCGTACAGCGCGGAGCCGCCCGACACCTGGCCGATCTTCGACGTCTTGATCGTCTTCACCGCATCGGACAGGCGCGTGCGCAGCACGTCGAGGTCGGCGGTCTTCGTGTCGGGCGCGAGCGCGGCCGCGGCGGGCGCCGTGATCTTGCCGGTTTCGGCCTGTTCTTCGAGCACCTGGCCGAGCTGCTGGTTCGCGCGCTTCACGCGCCAGCGGCGCCACAACGCGACGGCGAGCCACAGCACGAGGATCGCCGCGAACGCGAGCGCGGCCCACAGCAGCGGCAGCTGCAGCATGTCGGCGACGATGAAGAGAATCGCCGCTAGCGCGACGATCCCGACGATCGAGAGCGTACGCGGATGAGTCAGCACGTTGAGGATGCGTTGCATAGGACGTTCAGGTTCCGGTGCGATTCGGTGAGGCGACGCGGGCGCGCCGAGCGGACAGCGTGGCGCCGCGATGTGTCGCCGCGCTGTCAGGCGGGATGAAAAGGGCTGGCATCAATGCGCCCGCGGCATCGGAGAAGGCGCGCGCATTAATGAAAGGATGCCGTGAGAATTAAAACGGAAGCGGGCGCCCGAAAAAATCGCGCAACGGAATGCCCGATCGATTGCGCCGCCCAAATCATTTCCTGCCGGGTGTTTGAAAAGCCCCATGCCGCCCTCATTATTTCTTGTCCGGCAGCCATGACTAGCTGCCGCGTCCCAGTTTAAAACCGGGTTTATGGTATTCCACGTGTCCGAGATCCATCATTTTCCATCGGCCGCCCCACGTCAGGCCGACCTGCTCGGCAACCTGCCCGTACAACTGGTAGCCGCGCATCGCCCACGGATCTTTCTCGGAAATGACCAGCTTGCCGTCGCGCAGGAATGCGTTGTCCGCTGCGAGCCCGAACTGGTGATAGCTCTGGAAAGCGGCCGCATTGGTCACGTTGGTGCCCATTTGCGCGAGCCGGTTCTGACGTTCCGGACTCCGATAACCCTCCAGCAGCGCCATCTCGTAACCATACTGTTCGTGCATGATCTTGTAGACCAGCAGCAAACGCGTACGGAAATCGGGATCCAGCAGGTTCCAGTCGCGGCTCGCATCCTTGAGCGCGGGCCGCACCTGCTCGACCTCCCGCGTCGCAAACACTTCAGGCGGCAACGGCGGCGGCGGCACGAGCTGCTCGCCCTGCAACAGCGCGGCGATCTTCTCGTCGGGCACGCGCGCGGTGTCGTCGTACTGAAACAATTGCCGACCGCGTAACGCAATGGCCACCAATGGCGGCGTCGCAAGAATACCTGCCGATACCATAATCATCAAGCGCCGTCGAATCAGTAAATTTTGCACATCGCTTAATGCGCCGCGCGTAACGCTTGCCGATTTAACAATTTGACTGCGCGTGCGGGCGGCGCGATCGGTTGCGCGGCGCGTCAGGCGGCCATGAAATTGCGCGACCGAATCGAAAACGGCCGCGCGGATACCCGGTAAAAGCAACAGTGCCGCGACCGCGACGGCGAGGGCGAAATAGGCGACGAGGGCGACGGCAATCAACGATATCCCCGGAAATTGGAATTGATTGTGTTTTGCAATGCTTGCTCTTAGAATCAGGCTGCCTTGAGAGGCCGGGCTATATTATCGCGGTGAATTAAACCAGGATTCAATGAGACGCTGAATGAGTGCGCCGGAAAATACCAATTCGAAAACCCCGCCTAGCCTCCTGTCCGACACCAAACCGGCAGGCGAGGGCGGGCCGCAGCAGTCGCGCATTCTCGCGAATCTGGAAGGACGCGTCACGCCGCCGGCCGAAGCGCCGCGCCGTTCGCTGAAGGCGCCGATCGCGGCGATCGCCGCACTGGTGGTGGCGGTGGGCGGCTGGGGCGCGTGGCGCTGGCAGCAGCAGTCAGCCGAGCCCGCCGTCGTGGCGGCCGCGCCTGCTCAGGCGCCCGCGAAGGCCGAGCCCGCCAGCGGCGCTGCCGCGCAGGTCGCGCAGAATGCCGCCTCGGCCGCGCAACCGGCGACGATCGTCAATGACGACGCCGCATCCCAAACCGTTGCATCCGCATCGTCCGCGGCGTCGGGCGCGGACAACAGCCGCCTGTCGCGCGCGCTCGCGAACGGCGCCGCCGACGCATCGGGCACGGCCGCGACCGGCGTCGCCGCCGCGACGGCCGCCGCCGCTGCGACGAAGAGCGCGAAGGCCAACGGCGCGAAGAGCGACAAGCTCGCCGCACGCGGCAAGGCCGACGCGAAGGCAGACACGAAGACCGAAACCAGGGCGGAAGCGCGCAAGCGCCACAAGGAGCAGCAGGCGGAGCTCGCACAGGCGAAGAAGCGGCGCGACGCGACGGCGCGCACCGCGAACGCGAAGGCCTCGGCGAAGGACGATCCGGATGCGGATCTGCTGGCCGCGCTCGTCGCACGCACCAAGCCGGCCGACAAGAAGGCCGCCGCGCAGAAGGCGCAGGCCGCACCGACCAAGACGGCCGCGACGACCGGCGGTTCGCTCGCCGCGCGCGTGAAGGAATGCGAACAGCGCGGCTTCTTCGAGGATCAGCTGTGCCGCTGGCGCGTGTGCGACGGTCACTGGGGCAAGGATCCGGCGTGCCCGAGCGCGGCGCAGTCGTCGGAGACGCGGCAGTAAACGGCTTCACGCCGATCGGTTCGTCGCCAATGCGCCGCCCTCCGGGCGGCGCATTGCTTTTGGGCCGCCGCCGCGCCCGCAGCGGGTGACGGCGAGCGCGTCACGCGCGCGTCACATGCGTCGGGCATACGTTTCCTTTCATTTTCCGGCGCGACCGACGCGGCACGACCTTCGACACGATGGACCTGATCGTACAGACTTACGGCGCCGATACGTCCGGCATGGTGTGCGGATTCCGTTTCACGCCGGGCGGAGCGGGCGCGATGCTCGATGCCGAGGCAGCGGCCGCATGGCTGCGCACGTGCCGCGCGCGCGATGCGTCCGCCGCGGACGACTTCGTCTGGCTGCACTTCAATCTGGCGCACGGCGCGAGCGAGCGCTGGATGCGCACGCACCTCGGCCTGCCCGACAGCTTCTTCGCGTTCCTGCACGAAGGCTCGCGCTCGACGCGCATCGAGCAGGAAGACGGCGCACTGCGCGCGATCGTCAACGACGTGATGTTCAACCTCGAGCTGACGCCGTCGGAGATCGCGACGCTGTTCGTCCACGTCGAGCGGCGCATCATGGTCACCGCGCGGATGAAGCCGCTGCGCTCGGTCGACACGCTGCGCGCGTGCGTGCGCGACGGCGAGCGCTTCCGGTCGCCGGCCGAGCTGCTCGTGCATCTGCTGCGCGACCAGGCCGACCTGCTGATTCAGATCATGCGGCGCACGAGCGTCGACGTCGACCGCATCGAGGATCGCTTCCTGTCGCAGCGGCTCACGTCGAATCGCGTCGAGCTGGGCGCGCTGCGCCGCACGCTGACGCGCCTGCAGCGCATGCTCGCGCCCGAGCCCGGCTCGATCTTCCGGCTGCTCGCGAAACCGCCCGCATGGCTGCATGCCGAAGACGTGCAGGAGCTGCGCGAGTCGACCGAAGAGTTCTCGCTGGTGCTCGGCGATCTGTCGGGGCTCAACGAGCGCATCAAGCTGCTGCAGGAGGAGATCGGCTCGCGGCTCGACGAGCAGAACAACCGGACGCTGTTCACGCTGACGCTCGTCACGGTGATCGCGCTGCCGATCAACATCGTCGCTGGCTTCTTCGGGATGAACGTCGGCGGCGTGCCGTTCGCGGAGAACAAGCACGGCTTCTGGCTGATGGTGCTGCTGGTGGCCGGCTTCACCGCACTCGCCGCATGGTGGGCGTTTCGCCGGCGCGGCGAGCGCTAGCGGCGCGCAAAAAAAACGGGCCCCGCATGCGGGGCCCGGCGCCGGACCAGACGGTTCGAACGCCGGCCGGCGCCGCGCATGCGGCGGCCCCGGCCGGGCGAGCGCCGCCGTCGCCGTTACTGCACCAGCGTCCTGCGCGGCTTGAACATGCCCTGGTAGCGCAGCGACGGACGCTCCTTCGTCGTCGGTGCGATGCCGCCGAAGCTCGGCGTCTGACGCAGCTTCATCGCGGCCGGCGAAGCGACCGAGCCGATCGACGTCGAGCGCGAAGCCGGCGCGAGGTTGTTCGCGACGAGCAGCGCGGCCTCGCTCTTCAGGTTCGCGAGCAGCACCGGATCGGTCGAGCTGTTGACCTGCGTGAGCAGGCCGCTCCACGCGGCGTCGCTGTAGTTCACGACGTAGTAGTCGAGCCCGCTCGGATCGGCGACCACGCCCGTGCAGCCGTCGACGCGCGTCTGCGCCTGGGTGTCCTTCAGTGCGAGCGTCGTGCGCTGTGCGAGACCCTGGCCGTATGCGAGCGTGATCGGCACCGTCCATTGCAGGCCCGGATACGCGTTCGTGTTCGGGAACGGCTGCTGTTTCAGCGTGACGATCGTCTGGTTCTTCGTCATGTCGCACTGCGTGTCGAGCGTGACCAGCGGCACGCCGGTCTGGCGCACGTAGCTGTCGCCGATCGGGCCGACCGGCTGGCCGCTCGCCTTCGACAGCTCGTCCCACAGGCGCTTCGGCGTACCGTTGCCGAACGAATAGTCGACCAGGTACTGCTGCAGGCCCTTGCGCAAGGTCTGCTCGCCGAGATAGTTCTCGAGCGTCTTCAGCACATGGCCGCCCTTGTCGTACGTGAACGCGCTGGCGCTCAGCACGAAGTCGTTCGACGCCCAGTCGTTGAAGTTCGGCGCGACCGGGAACGCGTTCGGGCCGATGTCGCGGTTGATCACGCGGTACTTGTTCTTCACCTGGTCGAGCCAGCTGAACTCGTCGGGGAAGAACTGGATCGTCGTCTTGTTTTCGAAGAACGTCGCGAACGACTCGTTGAGCCACACGTTGTCCCACCAGTCGGTCGTGACGAGGTCGCCGAACCACTGGTGCGCGACTTCGTGCGTCAGCACCTCGTTACCGTAATGCGACATCGGCTGGCCCGGCTGCGGCAGGATGTCGTCGGCGAACTCGAGAATCGAGCCCCAGTTCTCCATCCCGCCGAAGTTCAGGTCCTTCTGCTCCTTGAACGCGTCGTTCGCGGCGACCGTGTCGAACTTCGTCAGCGGCAGCGGGATGCCCGTGTAGCGGTAGTAGAAGTCGAGCGCCTGCTTGGTGCGGTCCATCGCCGGCTTCGCCCAGTCGCTCATGCCCGGCGGCGTGAACACGCGCAGGTGCAGGCTGCCCTTGGCACCCGGCAGCGGGCTCGTGAAGTTGTCCTCGTAGGTGTCGAACATGCCGCCGCCGAAGAACAACAGGTACGACGGCATCGGCGGCGTCTTCTCGAACTGCACGAGCTTGTAGCCGCCGCCGACGTTGGTCGACGGCTTCTCCGCCGCGTTCGACACGACGCGCCAGTTCTGCGGCACTTCGGCCGTCACTTCATAGGTCGGGCGGAACGCCGGTTCGTCCCAGCCCGGGAACCACTGGCGCGCGAGGTTGGTTTCGCCCTGCGTGAGGATCGCGCCGCTCGTCGTGCCGTCGGTGCTCTTCAGGTCGACGCGGAACACGCCTTCGGCGGCCGAGCAGCCCGGATACGGATCGTCGCCGCAGCTGCCGCCGGTGTGGTTCACCGGATCGTCGTACGACTTGAAGTTGATGATCCCCGACCACTCCATGTGCAGCGAATAGTTGCCCGGTGCGATCGTGCCGGCAGCGGGGCGCAGCTGGTAGAAGTCGCCCTTGTCCTGCGGCGTCGCGATCAGCTGGATGTTGCCCGGCTGCAGCGTGATGCGGCCGTTCGTGAACTTGATCCGGTGGCCGGCGATCACGATGTTGTTGACCGGCTTCAGCACCTTGATTTCGACGTCCGCACGCCCGTCGAACGCGTTCAGCGCTTCGTTCGGGCGGAACCACAGCCGGTAGTTGACGGGCACCACGGTGTCCGGCAGTTCGACCGGCGACACGCTCTTGTCGACGTTGGACGCGCTCGGCGCCGTGGCGACCGCCGGCGACGAGCTCGATTGCGGCGCACCGGCCGAGCTGAGCGCGGAAGCGGAGCCCGAGCCGCCGTCGTCGCCGCCGCAGCCCGCGAGCGCGAGTGCGGCAACCAGCGGCAGATAACGCATCTTCTGAATGTTGATCGGCATGACTGAAACCTCGATTGTTGAAAGAATCGTTCAGTGCTGCGAAAACGCCGGCAAAGGAAATCCCTCGCCGTTAATCGGTGGCGATGACGGATGCCAATGACGGTTTATTCGAAAAAGACGGCGGCCGACTACGTGAAGGTAATCATGGTTTACTGCCCCCTCTGTGTTTCCGGATATCGGTTGACTTGCCGGTTCAAAATGGCCGTGCGCGGGTTGTACTGAATTGATTTCGCGCACACGACACGGGGCCGCGCGCCCTGCGCGGGCGCGCATTCCCTTGATTCCCTTTGAAACGACGACCCACGGGGCGGACCGCGCCGGGCCGCAGTACGGCAGGACGGCATGTCGCCGTTCCGTAAAATCGCCGTCATGCGGCTTCGAGGTTTGTCGGCCTGCTCGAAGGATGCGTAAATATACTTGATGGTTTTGGGTAAAGGAAACGAAAAAATTAGAAAGCGTATATCTAGAATTTTTTGCATGGCATTGAATGCCGGTCGGTATTAATTCGCTTTTGGAGGCTTCAGTCGTTTCCGTAGTTTTAATCTATTAACGATCTCGCCGCGAAGTGGAAACTACGAATCGGGGCGCGGTCGGTACAATGCAGCGACGATCCATTCCGCCGATTGCCGCCAAGGAGGCCTGCCGATGACCCGCGCCCTGTTCCGTATCGCACCGCTGCGCGCCGCGCTGTTGCTGTTCGCCGCGCTGTTCATGCTCGGCGGTTGCGCGGGCCTCACGCGCGAGCCCGTGTCCGTGACGGTCGCCGGGCTCGATCCGCTGCCCGGACAGGGCCTCGAGATGCGCTTCGCCCTCAAGCTGCGCGTGCAGAACCCGAACGACACGCCGATCGAATACGACGGCATCTCGGTCGCGCTCGAGGTGAACGGCTCGCCGTTCGCGAGCGGCGTCAGCGATCGCTCGGGCGTCGTGCCGCGCTTCGGCGAGGCCGTGATCGACGTGCCGGTGTCCGTGTCGGCATTCGCTGCCGCGCGCCAGGCGTGGAATCTGCCCGGCGCGGCCGCGAGCGGCGAGTTGCCGTATGCGCTGCGCGGGCGGCTCGCGGGCGGCGCGCTCGGCGCCGTGCACTTTCGCGACGCCGGCACGTTGCGCATGCCGGCGCTGCCGGCGTGGGGCGGCTAGCCGGCCGCCGTTTTGCCGGGACGGGCAAAGCGCGGTATGGTGTCGTCCGCGCGGTGCGTCTGCACCGCCTGTCTGAAGCCAACCGTAGCCGAGCTCGCGTGACCGATTTCCCCGTTTTCCACTGGACCGACGCCGACGGCGTCGAACATGCCGTGCGCTGGCGCTCCGAAGCGGGCGTGCAGCCGCCGCGGCGCGCCGTGCCGGCCGACGACCGCATCACCGCGGACGCCGCCTACCGCCTCGCGTGCGAGGGCACCGCGCTGGTCTGGCAGGGCGACTTCCAGAACGCGCGCCAGCTCGTGCAGGCGCTGGCGCGGCGCGTCGAACGCAAGCCGAAAAAGGCGAAGGCCGCGGCCGGCGTCGACGCGTTCAACCTGCACCGCCTCGCGCAGTCGCAGCGCGCCCGCACGCTCGGCATGGTGCTGATTCCGCTCGACGCCGACTACACGATCCCGCTGCGCCGCGCGCCCGACGTGCGCGCCGCGTGCGAGGAAGCCTACGGGCCGGGCGGCACGCCGTCGGTCGTGTCGCTGCGCGAACTGCTCGGCCTCGTCGGCGCGCACGAATGGCGCAAGAAGGGCGTGCCGATTCCCGCGCTCGGCGGCGCGCCGATCCATCCGCATTACGGCGTGTTCTCGCCGGTGCGCGGCGAATACGTCGAACTCGTCGCGCGCACGCCGCTGCCGGCCACCTCGCTCGCGTTCGACGTCGGCACCGGCACCGGCGTGCTCGCGGCCGTGCTGGCGGCGCGCGGCGTCGAGCACGTCGTCGCGACCGACCAGGATCCGCGCGCGCTCGCATGCGCGCGCGAGAACGTCGCGCGGCTCGGCCATGCCGATCGCGTCGACGTCGTCGCGGCCGATCTGTTTCCGGCCGGCCGTGCGCCGCTCGTCGTCTGTAATCCGCCGTGGGTGCCGGCTCGCCCGAGCGCGCCGATCGAGTACGCCGTCTACGATCCCGACAGCCGCATGCTGCGCGGCTTCCTGTCCGGGCTCGCCGCGCATCTCGCACCGGGCGGCGAAGGCTGGCTGATCCTGTCCGATTTTGCCGAGCATCTCGGCCTGCGCTCGCGCGACACGCTGCTGCAATGGATCGACGAAGCCGGGCTGGTCGTGCTCGGCCGCGAAGACATCCGCCCCGCGCATCCGAAGGCCGCCGACGCGGACGACCCGCTCCACGCGGCGCGCCGCGCGGAGGTCACGTCGCTCTGGCGGCTCGGCGCGCGAGCCTGAGCGCGCATTTTCGGTAAACTGTCGCCATTCCTCACGAATCCCCGCCGCCGGGCCGTGGTCGACCGACCGTGGCCCGGCGCCGCTTCACGATGTCGAACAAGACCTACGAAATCCGTCCGGAGCAGTCCGTCGAGCTGCTCAAGGAACTGCACATCCTGACCCGCGACGGCAAGCTGAACCAGGACAGCCGTCGCAAGCTGAAGCAGGTGTATCACCTGTTCCAGTTCATCGAGCCGCTGCTCGCGAGCGTGCAGGCCGACAAGGGCAGCGTGACGCTCGTCGATCACGGCGCCGGCAAGTCGTATCTCGGCTTCATCCTGTACGACCTGTTCTTCAAGCAGCAGCCGGGACACGGCACGCCGGCGTTCGCGTCCCACGTATACGGGATCGAGACGCGCGAGGAGCTCGTCACGCGCTCGGCCGAGCTGGCCGCGCGGCTCGGGTTCGGCGGGATGTCGTTCCTGAACCTGTCGGTCGCCGATTCGATCACGTCGCCGCAGCTGCCCGAGACGGTCGATGTCGTCACCGCGCTGCATGCGTGCGATACGGCCACCGACGATGCGATCCGCTTCGCGCTCGCCAAGCGCGCGCAGCACATCGTGCTGGTGCCGTGCTGTCAGGCGGAAGTCGCCGGCGTGCTGCGCAAGAACAAGGGCAAGTCGCTCGCGAATGCGCTGACGGAAGTGTGGCGGCATCCGCTGCATACGCGCGAATTCGGCAGCCAGATCACCAACGTGCTGCGCTGCCTGCAACTCGAGGCGCACGGCTATCAGGTGAGCGTGACCGAGCTGGTCGGCTGGGAGCACTCGATGAAGAACGAGCTGATCATCGCGCAATACAAGAACCTGCCGCGCCGCAAGCCCAGCGAGCGGCTGAACGAAATCCTCGCGATGTTCGGGCTCGCCGAGCTGAACGAGCGCTTCTTCGTGCCGGCGGCCGCGGCGCCGGACGCGCAGCCTGCGGCCGATCACGCGGGCTGACGCGCAGGGCGTACGTCAGGCACGCCGCGGGTGTGACATGCGCCGGCGGCCGGCGCGCGACGGGTCAGACGTCGTCGCCCGGCCGCTCCATCCATTCGCGCCAGCCATCGTGGCCGAGGCGGCGCAGCGTCTGCTGGTTCTTCTCGTAGATCGCGGACGCGTCCGGAAACGCGTCGACCGCGCGCGCGATGCTGTCCTCGCGCAGCAGGTGCAGCATCGGGTAAGGCGCGCGGTTCGTGTAGTTCTCGATGTCGTCGGCTTCGCTGCCTTCGAACCGGTACGCCGGGTGAAAGCTCGCGATCTGCAGTACGCCGCCGAGCCGCAATTGCTGCACGAGCCGGTCGGCGAAGAACAGCGCATCGTTGTAGTCGACGAAGTCCGCGAACACGCGCGGAAAGATCAGCAGCGTGGTGTCGATACGCTGCGGATCGGCCGCTTCGAGCGCGCGCAGCTCGGTTTCGAGATCGGCGAGCGCGTCTTCCAGCGTCGTCGCCTCGCTGATCGCGTAGCGCACCTGCTCCTTCACGTACACGCTCTTCGCGAAGGGGCACAGATTGAGCCCGATCACCGCGCGCGCGAGCCAGTGCCGCGTGGCGGCGAGGATGTCGTCGTGCGAATCGTGTGAATCGTGCGGGCCGGGGCGGGTGTCGGTCATGGCGAAGGCGGTCGGGTAGCGCGGCAGCGAGGGGCGCATTGTAGCCGGCGGGCGCGCGCTGCAATCTGACCTGCGTCGTCCGTCATGCGCACGCGGCCTCGATCAGCTGCGTCGCCAGCGCGGGCGCGGTGCCGATCGGCGTTTCGCCGTGCCGGTAGGTCTGGCTGGCTGCGTAGATCCCTTCGATCACGAGCGCGAGCGCATCGGCGAGCGCCTGCGGCGCGCGCGCGCCGGCGCCTTCGCACAGCTCGACGAGCCGCTTCATCAGCAGCGCCTTGTTCTGCGCGACGCGCTCGCGCGCCGGGTGCGACGCGTCGGGAAACTCGGCCGCGACGTTGACGAACGGGCAGCCGCGATAGTCCTGCTGCGTCGCGCGCTCGGCGAGATCGACGAAATACTGGATCAGCTGCGCCTTCGGCTGCCCCGGATGCTTCGCGACGCTCGTATCGAAACGCTCGAAGAAGCACGCATCCATCCGCTCCAGATAGGCGAGGATCAGCTCGTCCTTCGACGAGAACTGGCGATACAGGCTCATCTTGTTGACGCCCGCGCGTTCCACGACCGCCTCGACGCCGACCGCCCGCACGCCTTCCCTGTAAAACAGCTCCTCTGCTGCGCGCAGCAGATGCTCCTGCGCGGCGGCCGCGGTGACCGGCCGCCGCGTGCGGCGTGCCGGCGCCTTGTTGGCCGCCTCGATGCCCGACATGATGACCCTCGACTGCATGGTGAATTGCTTGACATGTTACCGACTGGTCACTACGATCGCAACACACTTGTGACCAGTCGGTAACAATGCTGATCGGAGCGACGGACAAATGCCAGGTGTCGGCCAGGGTCAGCCGACGCAGCGTGCGGCGGAGGTGGCCCGGCGGTGACGTGGCGGCGCATGCGCGAGCGCGGGCCGCCAACTGGAGAACGACGAGATGAACTGGGCGGTGACACGAATCGGCGGGCGCTTTCACTACGGATGGCTCGCGGCGGCGGTGGTTTTCCTGATCCTGCTGGCGGCGGCCGGCACGCGGGCGACGCCCAGCGTGCTCATGGTGCCGCTCGAGCGCGAACTCGGCTGGAGCCGCGCGGCGATTTCGCTGGCGATTTCGGTCAACATCGCGCTGTATGGGCTGACCGGCCCGTTCGCGGCGGCGGCGATGCAGCGCTTCGGGCTGCGGCCGACGATCCTCACCGCGCTGGTCACGTTGAGCGCGGGCGTCGCGCTGTCGTCGATGATGACGCAAAGCTGGCAGATGGTCGTGGTGTGGGGGCTGATGGTCGGCTGCTCGACCGGCGTGGTCGCGCTGACGCTGTCGGCGACCTTCGTTACGCGCTGGTTCCATGCGCGGCGCGGCCTCGTGATGGGCATCCTGACCGCGAGCACGGCCACCGGCCAGCTGGTATTCCTGCCGATGCTCGCCGCGATCGCGCAGCGCCACGGCTGGCGCCCGGTGGTGCTGGTCGTCGCGGTGGCAGCTGCGCTCGTGATTCCGCTGGTCGCGTTCCTGCTGCCCGAGCGGCCGGCCGACGTGAAGCTGCGCCCGTACGGCGAGCCGGCCGACGCGCCGGCCGCGCCCGACGCGACCAAGGAGAATCCGCTCGCGGTCGCGTTCCGCACGCTGCTGACGGCGAGCCGTTCGCGCGACTTCTGGCTGCTGTTCTTCAGCTTCTTCATCTGCGGCGCGAGCACCAACGGCTACGTCGGCACGCACCTGATCGCGATGTGCAGCGACTACGGGATGACCGAAGTGCAGGGCGCGTCGCTGCTGGCCGCGATGGGCGTGTTCGACCTGTTCGGCACGACGCTGTCGGGCTGGCTGTCCGACCGTTACGACAATCGCGTGCTGCTGTTCTGGTACTACGGGCTGCGCGGGTTGTCGCTGATCTATCTGCCGCATGCGTTCGGCATCGACTTCTTCGGGCTGCCGCTGTTCGCGATGTTCTACGGGCTCGACTGGATCGCGACCGTGCCGCCGACCGTGCGGCTCGCCACCGACGTGTTCGGCAAGGCGGCGGCGCCCGTCGTGTTCGGCTGGATCGTCGCCGGCCACCAACTCGGCGCGGCCTTCGCGGCGCTCGGCGCCGGGCTGCTGCGGGCGAGCCTCGGCACCTACACGGTTGCTTCGATGATCTCGGGCGGGCTGTGCATCGTGGGCGCGCTCATCGTGCTGCGGATCAACCGCGGCCCGTCGCGGGCTGCGGCGCAGCCGGCTGTTTGAGGGTGGTTGGCCGGCGGGGGCGCACGGCGCACGGCGCCTGCGCGCGGGGCGCGCAAGAAGCATGTACGAGGCGCGCACGGGGCACACGGCGCACGCAGGAAGCATGCACGGGTATCCAGGGGGGCGCACGAGGTGTGCATCAGGCACGCATGAGGCACGCACCGCGCACGCAGGGCCATGCCGGGACACGCACGGTTGCGCGGCTGCCCCCGTATAGATCGACCGGCCGAGGTCGCGCGCGATGCTCGGCAAGCCGGTTGCGGCCCGCGCTGGCCGGCTTCGCGAGCCTATGCAGGATCGTCGATTTGCATTGCGCGGGATGTGCGGGCGCGTGATCGCCCAAGCGGTTATGCTTGCGGTTCGCCGGGCGTTCGCGCCCCTTCATCGATGTCAGCGAGGAACCGCATGTCCGTCAAACCTGCCCCCACCACTGTTTCGATTCACGATCTGATCTCGGGCCGCTGGAGCCCGCGCGCGTATTCGGACGAGCCGATCAGCGCCGCCGATCTGCACGCGGTGCTCGAAGCCGCGCGCTGGGCGCCGTCCGCGTACAACGCGCAGCCGTGGCGCTTCATCGTGTTCGATCGCACGCAGGACGAAGCCTCATTCAAACGCGCGTTCGCGACGCTGGTGCCGTTCAACCAGGGGTGGAACGCGCCGGCGCCGGTGCTGATCGCCGTCACCGCGCACACGTTCACGCCGAAGGGCGAACCGGCGCCGACCGCGCTGTACGACGCCGGCGCGGCCGCGATGTCGCTGGTGCTGCAGGCGCACGCGCTCGGGCTCGCCGCGCACCAGATGAGCGGCTTCGACGCGAAGGCGTTCCGCGACGCGTTCGAGATCCCGGCCGACGTCGCGATTCCGGCAATCATCTCGCTCGGCCACTACGGCAACGTCGACAAGCTCGATCCGGTGCTGCGCGACCGCGAAAAGGCGCCGCGCACGCGCCATGCGATCGGCGAGATCGCGTATGCCGGCGCGTGGAAGAAGGGCTTCGACGCGGCGGCCTGAGCCGCCGAGCGCGGCTCGGTGCGCGGGCGAGCCGCGCGTCGGCCGCGCGCCGGTGTGGCGAGCGCGTGACGGCGCTGACGGTGCGAACAGCCCGGCCAACGCGCCGCCGCCGCCCGCACCACCAATCCGGTGCGCCGACCACGGTCACAACCGACACACCGATTCGTCTGATCGAACCGCGGCGCGATACCGATGCCCGTCCCGGTTGTGATCCGGCGGGCTTCATGTTAAAAAGCCCGTCCTTTCCGTTTTCGCGCCGGCCACGTTGCGGCACCTTCCGATGACTTACTGCGCGATCGACTTCGGCACATCCAACTCCGCCGTGGCGCTGCCCGACGGCGACGGCATGCGTCTCGCGCCCGTCGAGGGCGAGCACCTGACGCTGCCCACCGCGATCTTCTTCAACAACGACGAGGAAACCGTCGAATTCGGCCGGGCGGCGCTCGCGTCCTATATCGACGGTTTCGACGGCCGCCTGATGCGCTCGATGAAGAGCATCCTCGGCTCGCCGCTCGCCGAAACCACGACCGACCTCGGCGACGGCAGCGCAATCGCGTACACCGAGATCATCGCGCGCTTCCTCACGCACCTGAAGCGCAAGGCGGAGGCCAAGGCGCGCGCGCCGCTCGGCCGCGCGGTGCTCGGCCGGCCGGTGTTCTTCGTCGACGACGATCCGCGCGCGGACCGCCTTGCCCAGAATCAACTCGAAGCAGCCGCACGTGCGGTCGGCTTCTCCGACGTGCATTTCCAGTACGAGCCGATCGCGGCCGCGTTCGACTACGAGTCGCGCCAGCAGGCGGAGCGGCTCGTGCTGGTCGCCGACATCGGCGGCGGCACGTCCGACTTTTCGCTGGTGCGGGTCGGGCCGCAGCGGATGGCGCGTCTCGAACGCAAGGACGACGTGCTGGCGCACCACGGCGTGCACGTCGCGGGCACCGATTACGACCGGCGCGTCGAACTGGCGGCGATCCTGCCCGCGTTCGGCTACCGTGCGCTCGATCCCGAAGGCCGCGAACTGCCGAACCGGATCTACTTCGACCTCGCGACCTGGCACCTCATCAACACCGTCTACACGCCGAAGCGCGTGGGCGAATTGAAGCTGATGAAGCACCTCTACCTGGACGTGCGGCAGCACGAGCGGCTGCTGCGTGTGGTGGAGCAACGGCTCGGGCACGCGCTGATGGCGCGCGCGGAGGAGGCGAAGATCGGCGTGGCGGCGGGCGGGGAGACGATGATCGACCTGAACGACGTCGAAGAGGATCTGCAGATCGCCTTCGACGCCGACCGTCTGGTGGCCGCGAGCGTGGACGACACCGCGCGCATCGTCGAGGCGGCGCGCGAAACGGTGCGGCTCGCGGGCGTCGCGCCGCGCGACGTCGGCGCACTGTATTTCACCGGCGGCTCGACCGGGCTGGCGTTTCTGTCCAGTGCGCTGGCCGGTGCGTTCCCGGACGCGCAGCCGGTGTTCGGCGATCGCCTCGCCAGCGTCGCGACGGGGCTCGGCATTCACGCGCAGCGCCTGTTCGGCTGAACGGGACGAGCCGGCCGCGCGAAGCGGCCGGCGGCCCGGCCATGCTGCCGCGCCGTGCCGTGCCGGAAAAACAAAAAGCCCCGCCGAAGCGGGGCTTTTCTACACGAAATATCGCGCCGAACTTAGACCGGACGGATGTTCGCAGCTTGCAGACCCTTCGGGCCCGTCTTCACTTCGAATTCAACCTTCTGGTTTTCTTGCAGCGTCTTGAAGCCTTCGACGCGGATTTCCGAGAAGTGCGCGAACAGATCGTCGCCGCCGCCTTCCGGGGTGATGAAGCCGAAGCCCTTTGCGTCATTGAACCACTTGACGGTACCGGTTGCCATGTTACTTGTTCCTAAAAAGATAAAACGGGGCCGAAGCCCATGGGGTGCGGAAAATCAAGGAAGGGGTAATAGGACCACCGGAGTACCGTTGATGGGCGAACTACGAAAGAACCAATTCACTCGCCGCTTGAAATCCTGCAACGTTGTTTATACGGCTAATCGGTCGCGCGGTCAACCGTATTTCCATTCACTCAGGGTTATTGCGGAGTTCAGGTTTACAAAACTTGCAAGGGGCGCGAATTTTTTGTAGGGGCCGAACGATTTTGGCGCCAACTGGCAGGTGCAACCGTTAAACTACGCGCCGCGCGGACGGGTTGCCCCGATCGGGTGTCCCGTCCCCCCAAGAATGCGTGCGCGGTGCTGTCCGAGCCGATCCCGGACCGCAGGCCGACCATGCTTTTTGAGACACAGGAGAGGATGTGAAGAGTTCTATTCAACGGAACATCGGCCCGTTTGCATTGATGCTGACGGGGCTGGGTTCGATTATCGGCTCGGGCTGGCTGTTCGGCGCCTGGAAAGCCGCGAAGATCGCCGGTCCGGCGGCGATTTGCGCGTGGATCATCGGTGCGGTCGTGATTCTCGCGATTGCGCTGACGTATGCGGAACTGGGCGCGATGTTCCCCGAGTCGGGCGGCATGGTGCGCTATGCGCGCTACTCGCACGGTTCGCTGGTGGGCTTCATCAGCGCCTGGGCGAACTGGATCGCGATCGTGTCGGTGATTCCGATCGAAGCCGAAGCGTCGATTCAGTACATGAGCACGTGGCCCTATCCTTGGGCGCATGCGCTGTTCGTGAACGGCGAATTATCGACACCGGGGCTGCTGCTGTCGGCCGTGCTGGTCGTCATCTACTTCCTGCTGAACTACTGGGGCGTGAAGGCGTTCGCGCGGGCGAACACCGCGATCACGATCTTCAAGTTCCTGATTCCGGGCCTCACGATCCTCGGGCTGATGCTGTCGAGCTTCCACTCGGAAAACCTCGGCACGGCGTCGAACGCGAGCTTCGCGCCGTACGGCTGGTCGGCAGTGCTGACCGCGGTCGCGACGAGCGGCATCGTGTTCGCGTTCAACGGCTTCCAGAGCCCGGTGAACCTCGCCGGCGAAGCGCGCAATCCGTCGCGCAGCGTGCCGTTCGCGGTGATCACGTCGATCCTGCTCGCGCTGGTGATCTACGTGCTGCTGCAGATGGCCTACATCGGCTCGGTCAACCCGGCCGACGTCGCGAAGGGCTGGGCGCACTTCAACTTCTCGTCGCCGTTCGCGGAGCTCGCGATCGCGCTGAACCTGAACTGGCTTGCGATCCTGCTGTACGTCGACGCGTTCATCAGCCCGAGCGGCACCGGCACGACCTACATGGCGACGACCACCCGCATGATCTACGCGATGGAGCGCAACAACACGATGCCGAAGATGTTCGGCAACGTGCATCCGATCTACGGCGTGCCGCGTCAGGCGATGTGGTTCAACCTGCTCGTGTCGTTCGTGTTCCTGTTCTTCTTCCGCGGCTGGAGCTCGCTCGCGGCGGTGATCTCGGTCGCGACGGTGATCTCGTACCTGACCGGCCCGATCAGCCTGATGGCGCTGCGCCGCGCGGCTACCGACATCGAGCGTCCGCTGTCGATTCCGCTGATGAAGCTGATCGCACCGTTCGCGTTCGTCTGCGCGTCGCTGATCCTGTACTGGGCGAAGTGGCCGCTGACCGGCGAAATCATCCTGCTGATGGTCGTCGCGCTGCCGGTGTACTTCTTCTTCCAGGCGAAGGCCGGCTGGGGCGGCTGGGGCGCGGACCTGAAGGCCGCGTGGTGGCTGGTCGCCTACCTGCCGACGATGGCCGTGCTGTCGCTGATCGGCAGCAAGGAGTTCGGCGGTCACGGCGTGCTGCCGTACGGCTGGGACATGCTGGTCGTCGCGGTGATCTCGCTCGGGTTCTACTTCTGGGGCGTGAATACCGGCTACCGGACGCAGTACCTCGACGAGCGCGAATCGCACGACGAGATCCTCGAAGGGATCGGCGCCTGACGCGATCGACTGCCGCCGGATTCGGCGGCGGCAGCAAACATACGAAAGCCCGCCGGAGCATCGCTCCGGCGGGCTTTTTGTTGGTGCGCCGAGCGCCGCGTCGGGTTCAGGCGGCGGCGCTCGCGAACACGTAGTTCGTCATCGCCAGCACGCGCTGATACGTGCCGAGCGACTGGATGCCGAGCCGATAGTCGTCGTCGGCCGCGCCGAGCGCGGCGAACACCGGCAGCAGATGCTCGTCGGTCGGATGCATGAGCGCCGCGTGCGGCGCCTGCCGGCGATAGTCGAGCAGCGCGTCGACATCGCGCGCGGCGAGGCGCGCCTCGAACCAGTCGGTGAATTCGGCGACGCGCGGGTCCGCATCCTCCGGCGCCGCGCCGAAATCCGCCGCGCGCAGGTTGTGCGTGATCTGGCCCGAGCCGATCACCATCACGCCTTCGTCGCGCAGCGGCCGCAGCGCGCGGCCGAGCGCGAAATGATGGGCCGCGTCGGCGCGCGGCTGGATCGACAACTGCGCGACCGGCACATCGGCATCCGGGAACATCAGCAGCATCGGCACCCATGCGCCGTGGTCGAGGCCGTGCTCGGTCGTCGCGGTTGCGATGCCGGCCGCGTTCAGCAACTCGGCTGCGCGCTCGGCGACCTCCGGTGCGCCGGGCGCCGGATAGCGGATCTCGTACAGCGCCCGCGGAAAACCGTAGAAGTCGTGGATCGTTTCAGGCTGCGCGGCGACGCTCGCGACCGGCTGCTGCGTGCCCCAGTGCGCGGAGAGCATCAGCACCGCGCGCGGGCGCGGCAATTCGGCGCCGAGGTGCGTAAACGCCGCCGACGGCAGCGACGGATCGATCGGCAGCGTCGGCGCACCGTGGGACAGGTAAAGCGACGGCAAGCGGTTCATGGTGAGGCAGCCTTCAGGAACGGATTGCCTATGACTATAGGCGTGTACCACGCGTCAATAAACGGGTGGGGCGGAATTTGATTGAATCGCTGGAGTTGATAATCGGCGCGGAGCCTGGCGCGGCGGTGTCGGCGCGATCGCAAGCCGCCCACATCGACTGATTAGCGGGCAGATCGCTTGGCGTTACACGGAGAACGACGCCGATACACAGCGCGTCGCGCGGCTTATTGCGCGGCCCGGATGCCGGCCCACGGCGTCGTCATCGGCGCGCTGAGCGCGAACAGGTCGAGCACACGCGTGACGGTCTGATCGACGAGTTCCTCGATCGTCTTCGGCATTGCGTAGAACGCGGGCAGCGGCGGGAACACGATGCCGCCCATTTCGGTCACGGCGGTCATGTTGCGGAGATGGGCGAGGTTGAACGGCGTTTCGCGCACCATCAGCACGAGACGGCGACGTTCCTTCAGCGTGACGTCGGCCGCGCGCGTGATCAGGTTGTCCGACAGCCCATGTGCGACGCTCGCGAGCGTCTTCATCGAGCACGGTGCGATCACCATGCCGTCGGTGGCGAACGAGCCGGACGCGATCGTCGCGCCGACGTCGCGCACCGAATGCACGACGTCCGCGCGGCTTTCGACGTCGGCCTTCGACAGCTTCAGTTCATGCTGGACGTTGAGCCAGCCGGCGTTCGACACCAGCAGGTGCGTCTCGACGCCGCCGGCTGCGCGCAGCATGTCGAGCAGCCGCAGGCCGTAGACCGCGCCGGTGGCGCCGGTGATCGCGACGATCAGCCGGCGTGGCGGCGCGCTGGGAGATGCCATGCGGGACGGGCTTTACGCGGCGGCGAACAGTTGCTGCAGTTCGCCCGACTGGTACATCTCCATCATGATGTCCGAGCCGCCGATGAATTCGCCCTTCACGTACAGCTGCGGGATGGTGGGCCAGTTCGAGAATTCCTTGATGCCCTGGCGGATTTCGTCGTCCTCGAGGACGTTGACCGTCTTGAACTGATCGACGCCGCAGGCCTTCAGCACCTGCACTGCGCGGCCCGAGAAGCCGCACATCGGGAATTGCGCGTTGCCCTTCATGAAGAGCACGACCTGGTTTTCGTCGACGATTTGCTTGATACGTTGTTGGGTGTCCATGACTGACCTTGCGTTTGCGGGGCGTTAGATCGAAATGATAGCGGATTTCATCCGCGCGGGCCGGGCGTCAGCCGGGCAGGCGGCCGCCGGTCGTACGCTCGATCGCGGCCAGATCGGCGAGCGATTCGACCGCGACGAAGCCGTGCGACGCGAGCAGCGCGCGCACGGCTTCGGCCTGGTCGTAGCCGTGCTCGATCCACAGCGTGCCGCCCGGTTTCAGATGCGCGCCGGCGCCCGCGACGATCGTGCGGATCGCGCTCAGGCCGTCGGCATCGTCGGTGAGCGCGCCGCGCGGCTCGAAGCGCAGATCGCCCTGCTCGAGGTGCGGATCGTGCTGCGCGATGTACGGCGGGTTGCTGACGATCGCATCGAACGCGAGCGCCGGGTCGAGCGCGGCGTACCAGTCGCTCTGCAGCCAGTGCAGCGGGCCGCCGGGGCGCCGCGCGTCGAGCAGCTTGGCGGCGTTGCGCTGCGCGACTTCGAGCGCGGCCGGCGAGCGATCGAGCGCCCATACGCGGGCGTCGGGCCGCTCGGCCGCGATCGACACGGCGATCGCGCCGCTGCCGGTGCCGAGATCGAGCACGGCCGGATGCGGCCGGCCGTCGATCGCGTCGAGCGCGGCTTCGACCAGCAGCTCGGTTTCGGGGCGCGGGATCAGCACGTCGGGCGTCACGTCGAACGGCCGGCCGAAGAACTCGCGCATCCCGACGAGCTGCGCGACCGGCTCACCGGCCACGCGGCGTGCCTCGAGCGCGCGGTAGCGTGCGATCGCCGCCGGCTCGAGCGGCGCATCGCCGCGCGTGATCAGCTGCGTGCGGGTCCAGCCGAGCGCGTGCGACAGCAGCACGCGTGCATCGACCGCGTCGAGCGGCGACGCGCGCAACAGATCGTCGGCGGTGAGCTCGGGCATCGCGGCCTCAGTCGGCGTCGCCGAGCGACGCGAGCAGTTCGGCCTGATGCTCGCTGACGAGCGCGCTGATCAGTTCGTCGAGGTCGCCGTCCATCAGCGCCTCGAGCCGGTACAGCGTCAGGTTGATCCGGTGGTCGGTCATCCGGCCCTGCGGGAAGTTGTAGGTGCGGATCCGCTCCGAGCGGTCGCCGGAGCCGATCAGGCTCTTGCGCGTCGCGGCTTCCTTCGCGTGCTGCTCGTGATACTGCTTGTCCTTGATGCGCGCGGCGAGCACCTTCAGCGCGCGATCCTTGTTCTTGTGCTGCGAACGGTCGTCCTGGCACTCGACGACGATCCCGGTCGGAATGTGCGTGACGCGCACCGCCGAGTCGGTCTTGTTGATGTGCTGGCCGCCCGCGCCCGACGCGCGGAACGTGTCGATCCGCAGGTCGGCCGGATTGATTTCGACCTCGCCGATTTCGTCGGCTTCCGGCATCACCGCCACCGTGCACGCGGACGTGTGGATGCGCCCCTGCGTCTCGGTGGCCGGCACGCGCTGCACGCGATGGCCGCCCGACTCGAACTTCAGCCGCGAATACGCGCCCTGGCCGGCGATCCGCACGATCACTTCCTTGTAGCCGCCGAGGTCCGACGGGCTCTCCGACATCATCTCGACCTGCCAGCGCTGGCGTTCCGCGTAGCGCAGATACATGCGCAGCAGGTCGCCCGCGAACAGCGCCGATTCGTCGCCGCCGGTGCCGGCGCGGATTTCGAGGAAGATGTTGCGATCGTCATTCGGGTCCTTCGGCAGCAGCATCTTCTGCAATTCGCCTTCGAGGCGGGTCATGCGCTCGCGTGCGCTGCGAATCTCCTCTTCGGCGAAGTCGCGCATCGACGCGTCCGCGAGCAATTCCTGCGCGGCCGCTTCGTCGTTGCGCGACTGGCGCCACAGCGCGTACTGCTCGACGACCGGCCCGAGCTCCGCGTGTTCGCGCGTCAGCTTGCGGTACTGGTCGAGATCGGCCGTGACGTTTTCGCGGCTCAGCAGATCATTGAGTTCGGCCAGCCGGACAGACAGCTGGTCGAGCTTGCGTTGCATGCTCGTCTTCATGGTGTGGAGCGGCGCTCCCGGGCAAGGGTATTCGAAAAGGATAGGCCGGCGCGCCGCCAGCGGCGTCGCGCCGACCGTCGCTAGTGGCCGGACTGGTCGTTCGAGCGCGGCGCGTGCTGGTAGAAGCCGCGCATCAGGTCGATCAGCGAATCGCGATCGGCGCCGCTCACGCGGTTCAGCGCGCTCGTCGGGCCGTGGATCAGCTTGTTGGTGAGCGCCTGCGACAGCGCTTCGAGAACGGCGGCCGGATCGTCGCCGCGTGCGAGCAGCTTTTGTGCCTTCTCGACTTCGGCGCGGCGCAGTGCGTCGGCCTGCGTATGCATGTGACGAATCACCGGCACGACACTGCGCGTGTCGAGCCATTGCATGAAATTCTGCACGCGCGTCTCGATGATCGCCTCGGCCTGGGCGACCGCGGCCTGGCGCGACGCGTTGCCTTCGCGCACGATCGCGCCGAGATCGTCGACCGTGTAGAGGAACACGTCCTTCAGCTTGCCGACTTCGGGCTCGATGTCGCGCGGCACCGCGAGGTCGACCATGAAGATGGGCCGGTGGCGGCGTGCCTTCACCGCGCGCTCGACGGCACCGAGGCCGATGATCGGCAGCGTCGACGCGGTGCACGACACGATGATGTCGAACTCGTGCATGCGCGTCGGCAGGTCCGACAGCGGCATCGCGCGGCCGCCGAAGCGTTCGGCGAGCCGTTGGCCGCGTTCCGCGGTGCGGTTCGCGACGACGAGCTCGCGCGGGCCTTGCGCGGCGAAATGCGTCGCGCATAGCTCGATCATCTCGCCCGCGCCGATGAACAGCACGCGCTGATCCGCCACCTTTTCGAAGATGCGTTGCGCGAGGCGCACCGCCGCGGCGGCCATCGACACCGACTGCGTGCCGATCTCGGTCGTGCCGCGCACTTCCTTCGCGACCGCGAACGTGCGCTGGAACAGCTGGTTCAGATAGGTGCCGAGCGCGCCGGCTTCGGTCGCGGTGCGCACGGCGTCCTTCATCTGGCCCAGAATCTGGGTTTCGCCGAGCACCATCGAATCGAGGCCGGACGCGACGCGGAATGCGTGCCGGACCGCTTCCGATTGCGGCAGCGCGTAGACGTGCGGCGCGAGTTCGTCGACCGGAATCCGGTGGTACTCCGACAGCCAGCGAATCGCCCCGTCGCGCGCGGCGCGATCATGCGTCGCGCAATAGAGCTCGGTGCGGTTGCAGGTGGAGAGGATCGCCGCTTCGGGCGTGTTCGGCGCCTGGGGGCCGAGGAACACGTTCTTGAACGTGACGAGAGCCGGTTTGATCTGCTCGAGCGGAAACGCCACGCGTTCGCGCAAGGCGACAGGCGCAGTGTGGTGATTGATTCCGATCGTGAGGAGTTGCATATCAGGGGCTATCGTTTAGCCCCATATTATAGCGTCTCGGCGATTTCCTCACTCAGCGCGTGGCGGGTACGTCAGCCGGGCGGCGCGCAGGCGGGGGCCTCGACCGGCACGCGGTTGAGCTGATAGCCGTAGCCGTACAGAGGCAGGAGCCGGTAGCCGCGTTCGGGAAGCAACTGCAGCTTGCAGCGCAGCCGTGACGCGTGGGTGTCGAGCGTGCGCGACTTCATGTCGCGGTGACGCGCCCACACCGTTTCGAGGATGTGGGCGCGCGACACCGGCCGGGACAGGTTCGCGAACAGCAACTCGGCGAAGCGAAATTCCTTCGGCGTGAGCGCGACGACCGAATCGCCGAAGCGCACGACGCTGTGGATCACGTCGAACGCGTATTCGCCGAACGTTTCGCGGGCGCGATTCGGCGGCCGCCGCACGCCCGCGCGCCGGCTCAACGCGTTGACGCGCGCCAGCAACTCGGGGCCGCTCACGGGGCGCACGACGCAGTCGTCCGCGCCCGCGTGCAGGCACGACACCACTTCGCTTTCCCGCGCGCGCTGCATCACGGCGATGGCCGGCAGCCCGGGCAGGATCGACTGCGCCCGCGGGATGACTTCCTCGGCCGGGTGATCGCCGGCCCAGTTGCCGGTGATCAGCATGTCGCAGGTGTCGGTGGCGAGCCACTCGAAGAAGTCCGCGCTCGACTCGAACGCGTGGCAGAGGTGACCGCCGGCGAACAGCAGGCGGTTCAGGAGCGCAGCATGGCGCGCCTCCGGATCGATCAGGGCAATTCGCATGAGGATTTCTTCAATACGGCTGCCGGTGCGCGCTTGCCATAACGTCAGGTCGGCCCCTACACTCGAATGTTCGCGGCGCCCGGCTGGTCGGGGGTTTCGATGGATGGATGAGTCGATGCTAGCCGCTGGCAACGTTCACGCCTATGGGACGAATCTGAATTTATAGAAGGCGTCGAATGAACTGGTTTGGAATCATCGTTCTCGGAGCGGCCGTCGGGCTGTTCGGCCGGTGGCTGCACCCGCTGCGGCGCGCAGGCCGGCCGGCATGGTGGATCGCGGTGCTGGTCGGCATCGTGGCCGCCGCCGCCGCGCGCATGGCCGGTAACCTCTCCGGACTGTTTTACGATGGCGAAACGCTCGAATGGCCGGTCTGCACCGGTGTCGCGTTCCTCGCCGTAGCCGTGACGGTCGCCGTGTCGGCCCGTCGCTGAAAGCTCTCAGGTGAAATCATGAATGCCCGTCTCCCCGAAGTCTCGTCGGTGCCGGCCCGCCTCGCGCTGCTGCGCGGTGCGATGGTCCGCGAGGACCTGGCCGCCTATCTGGTGCCGTCCGCCGATCCGCACCTGTCCGAGTACCTGCCCGAGCGCTGGCAGGCGCGCCGCTGGCTGTCCGGGTTCACCGGCTCGGTCGGCACGCTGGTCGTGACCGCCGATTTCGCCGGGCTTTGGGTCGACAGCCGTTACTGGGTGCAGGCAGAGGCCGAGCTTGCCGGCACGGGCGTTCAGCTGATGAAGATGACGAGCGGCCAGCAGAGCGCGCCGCACGTCGACTGGCTCGCGCAGAACGTGCCGGCCGGCGCGACGGTCGGCGTCGACGGCGCGGTGCTCGGCATCGCGGCCGCCCGCGCGCTGACGGCCGCGCTCGACGTACGCGGCATCGCGCTGCGCACCGATCTCGACCTGCTCGACGCGATCTGGCCCGAGCGCCCTGGCTTGCCGGGCGCCGCGGTGTTCGAGCACACGGCGCCGCAGGCCGACACGACGCGCGCCAGCAAGCTCGCCGAAGTGCGCCGCGCGATGCACGCGCAGGGCGCGCAGTGGCACTTCGTGTCGACGCTCGACGATCTCGCGTGGCTGTTCAACCTGCGCGGCGCCGACGTCAACTTCAACCCGGTGTTCGTCGCGCACGCGCTGATCGGCGCCGAGCGCGCGACGTTGTTCGTCGCCGACGGCAAGGTGCCGCCGGCGCTGGCCGCATCGCTCGCGCAGGACGGCGTCGAGGTCCGCGCGTACGACGCCGCGCGCGCGGCGCTCGGTGCGCTGCCCGACGGCGCGAGCCTGCTGATTGACCCGCGCCGCGTCACGTTCGGCACGCTCGAGGCCGTGCCGGCCGGCGTGAAGCTGATCGAGGCCGTGAACCCGTCGACGTTCGCGAAGTCGCGCAAGACGTCCGCCGAGATCGAGCACGTGCGCGTGACGATGGAGCACGACGGCGCCGCACTCGCCGAATTCTTCGCGTGGTTCGAGCAGGCGGTGAACCGCGAGCCGATCACCGAGCTGACGATCGAGGAGCAGCTGACGGCCGCGCGCGCCCGGCGTCCCGGCTACGTGTCGCCGAGCTTCGCGACGATCGCCGGCTTCAACGCGAACGGCGCGATGCCGCATTACCACGCGACGCCCGCGTCGCATGCGACGATCGCCGGCGACGGCCTGCTGCTGATCGACTCGGGCGGACAGTACACGGGCGGCACGACCGACATCACGCGCGTCGTGCCGGTCGGCACGGTCGGCGATCTGCAGCGGCGCGATTTCACGATCGTGCTGAAGTCGATGATGGCGCTGTCGCGCGCGCGCTTCCCGCGCGGCATTCGCTCGCCGATGCTCGATGCGATCGCGCGCGCGCCGATGTGGGCGGCCGGGCTCGACTACGGCCACGGCACCGGTCACGGCGTCGGCTATTTCCTGAACGTGCACGAAGGGCCGCAGGTCATTTCGCACTACGCGCCGGCCGAGCCGCACACGGCGATGGAAGAGGGGATGATCACGTCGATCGAGCCGGGCGTGTACCGGCCCGGCAAATGGGGTATCCGGATCGAGAACCTGGTCGTGAATCGCGCGGCCGGGCAGACCGAATTCGGCGACTTCCTCGCGTTCGAGACGCTCACGCTGTGCCCGATCGACACGCGCTGCGTGCTGATCGAGATGCTGCACGAAGAAGAGCGCGCCTGGCTGAACGCGTATCACGCGAGCGTGCGCGAGCGGGTCGGCCGGCACGTGAGCGGCGATGCGAAGGCCTGGCTCGACGTGCGCACGCAACCGATCTGACCCGGCCCAACGCACGGCAAAGCAGACGCCGCATACCGGCCGCACGGCGGCCGGACCATCACCGAGGGCACGCGATGGCAGACACCGCAGTAATCGTGATCGACATGCAGCGCGGGCTGCTGCAGCGGGCGCGGCCCGCGTACCGGCTCGACGACGTCGTGGCGGGCATCAACCGCCTGACTGCGGCCGCGCGCGCGGCGAATGCGCCCGTGTGCTTCGTGCAGCACGACGGCGACGCGGACGACGACATCGTGCCCGGCACACCCGGCTGGGAACTGCACGACGCGCTGAGCGTCGGCCCCGCCGACTGGCGCATCCGCAAGCAGATGAGCGATGCGTTCCACGACACGCCGCTCGCCGCGCAGCTCGACGGGCACGGCATCCGGTCGGTGCTGATCTGCGGCTATGCGACCGAGTTCTGCGTCGATGCGGCCGCGCGCCGCGCGGCGCTGCTCGGCTACCGGACGAGCGTCGTGTCGGACCTGCATACGACCAACGAGCGCACGCATCTGTCGGCCGCGCAGATCGTCGCGCACCATCAGTTCGTGTGGGAAAACAGCACGCTGTCGGGCAACGCGGTGACGCCGCGTCCGCTCGCGGACGTGCTCGCAACGGAGTTCGCATGACGATCAAGGCAGTGGTATTCGATTTCGGCGGCGTGCTGATCGACTGGAGCCCCGAGTATCTGTACCGGCAACTGATTCCCGACGAAGCGCAGCGCCGCTGGTTCCTCACGCACGTGTGCGCGATGGACTGGGTGGTCCGCCAGGACGGCGGGCAGACGATCGACGAAGGAACCGACGAACTCGTCGCGAAGTTTCCGGAACACGAGGCGCTGATTCGCGCGTTCTACGCACGCTGGCACGAGATGATCGGCGGCGTGCTCGAAGAAGGCGCGGCGCTGGTCGAGCGGCTCGATGCGCAGCGCATGCCGCTGTTCGGGCTGACCAATTGGTCGGCGCAGACGTTTCCGTATGCGTGGGACAACTTCCCGGTGCTGCGACGCTTCAAGGACATCGTCGTGTCGGGCCACGTGAAGCTCGTGAAGCCCGATCCGGCGATCTACCGCGCAATGCACGCGCGGATCGAACCGCATCTGCCGGGTGTCGCGCCGCATGAACTCGTGTTCATCGACGACAACGCGAACAACGCGGCGGCCGCGACCGCGCTCGGCTGGCACGGCATCCATCACACGAGCGCGGCGGCGACCGAGGCGCGCCTGCGCGAGCTGGGCGCGCTCACGTAGGCGAGCGTCGGGCGTTGAGCCAATAGAAAAGCGGGCCAGTGGCCCGCTTTCGTTTTGGCGATCCCGAAGCGGCGGCGCGGGCGTGCGGCCCCGCGTTGCCGCGCACCGCGCCGGACGCCGCCCCGTGCCGATCAGCGGCTGATCGGCTTGTAGCGCAGACGCTTCGGCTTCGCCGCTTCCTCGCCGAGGCGCGCACGCTTGTCGGCTTCGTACTCCTGGTAGTTGCCGTCGAAGAACGTGACCTGCGAATCGCCTTCGAAGGCGAGGATGTGCGTCGCGATCCGGTCGAGGAACCAGCGATCGTGCGAGATCACCAGCACCGAGCCCGCGAACTCCAGCAGCGCGTCTTCCAGCGCGCGCAGCGTTTCGACATCGAGGTCGTTCGACGGTTCGTCGAGCAGCAGCACGTTACCGCCGGAGATCAGCGTCTTCGCGAGGTGCAGGCGGCCGCGCTCGCCGCCCGACAGGTTGCCGACGATCTTCTGCTGGTCGCCGCCCTTGAAGTTGAAGCGGCCGATGTACGCGCGCGACGGCGTTTCGTACTTGCCGACCGTCAGCACGTCGGCGCCGCCGGAGATTTCCTCGAACACCGTCTTCGAGCCGTCGAGCGCATCGCGGCTCTGGTCGACGTACGCGAGCTTCACCGTCGGCCCGAGCACGACTTCGCCGGAATCCGGCTGCTCCTTGCCGGTCAGCATCTTGAACAGCGTCGACTTGCCGGCGCCGTTCGGGCCGATGATGCCGACGATCGCGCCGGCCGGGATCTTCAGGCTCAGGTTGTCGATCAGCAGGCGATCGCCGAACGACTTGCTGACGTTCTTGAACTCGATCACTTCATTGCCGAGGCGATCGCCGACCGGAATGAAGATTTCCTGCGTTTCGTTGCGCTTCTGGTATTCCTGGCTGTTCAGTTCCTCGAAGCGCGCGATCCGCGCCTTCGACTTCGCCTGACGGCCCTTCGGGTTCTGGCGCACCCACTCCAGTTCCTTCTTGATCGCCTTTTGGCGCGCCGATTCCGACGCTTCCTCCTGCTTCAGGCGCTCTTCCTTCTGGTCGAGCCAGCTGCTGTAGTTGCCCTTCCACGGAATGCCGTGGCCGCGGTCGAGTTCGAGAATCCACTCGGCCGCGTTGTCGAGGAAGTAGCGATCGTGCGTGACGGCGACGACGGTGCCGGGGAAGCGCACCAGGAACTGCTCGAGCCAGTCGACCGACTCGGCGTCGAGGTGGTTGGTCGGCTCGTCGAGCAGCAGCATGTCGGGCTTTTCGAGCAGCAGCTTGCACAGCGCGACGCGGCGCTTTTCGCCGCCCGACAGGTGTTCGATCTTCGCGTCCCACGGCGGCAGACGCAGCGCGTCGGCGGCCACTTCGAGCTGCTGCTCGGGGCTGCCGCCGTCGCTCGACGCGAGGATCGCTTCGTATTTGGCCTGCTCGGCCGCGAGCGCGTCGAAGTCGGCGTCGGGTTCCGCATACGCGGCGTAGATTTCCTCGAGCTTCTTGTTCGCCTGGAACAGGTCGCCGAGGCCGTCCTCGACCGCCTCGCGCACCGTCTTCGTCGGGTCGAGCTGCGGTTCCTGCGGCAGATAGCCGATGTTCAGGTTCGGCATCGGCGTCGCTTCGCCTTCGATGTCCTTGTCGACGCCCGCCATGATGCGGATCAGCGTCGACTTGCCCGAGCCGTTCAGGCCGAGCACGCCGATCTTCGCGCCCGGAAAGAACGACAGCGAGATGTCCTTCAGGATCTGGCGCTTGGGCGGCACGATCTTGCCGACCCGGTTCATCGTGAAAACGTATTGGGCCATTTGGGTGTGAAAGTCAGAGGGTTGAGACTGCCGCGCGGCGCATGGGCGAGCGTGGCGTCGGATGAGTCGGTACGGAGCGCGCGGCGCGCGGCGCGGCCGTGGCGCCGCGTGGCGGCGGCGCGAGCGCGTATTGTACTTCGCCGCCGCCTGCCGCTGGCGCGGCGCCGGCCATTCGGCCGACCCGCCTTCACAACCATGCGGCGACGCCGCCGTGCCCCGAACACGTGCCGCGCCGATGGCGGCTGAAGCTGTACGTGCCGTCGCGGCAACGTGCGCTCGCGCCGTCGGGCACGCGGCCCGATCTCGAATGCGCGGGCGCATGCACGGTGTCGCCGTCGCGATTGCGGTACGTGTCGTGCCGGTCGAGATCCGCTTCGCTGCCGTAACCGGGCGACGCGCGATACGCGTGTGCGGCGGGCGGCAGCGCGATGCACGCGACGAACAGCGCGGCCGCGACGGTCGCGATGCGGGTAGCGCGGCGCAGCGTGGCGGGCATGGTGGTTCTCCGGATGAGGTGGTCGATGGCGGCTCGCAGGTCGAGCGGGCGGGGCGCGAAGCATTGCCGCGGACCGCGCGCCGACGCCGCGATGCTACGCGAAGGCCGTCGCCGCTGCCGCGAACCGGCACGCGGCAACGCTCGCGTCGCCCGTCTGCCGCACGATAGGGTGACGGCCCCATGGCGAGCGCCCGATAGCGCGCTCGCGCCGCTCGCCCGGCCGCCGAACCGACACCAAGCGTTGCATCGACGACCATCGATGCAACCAGTGGTTCCATCGAAATTCTTCAATTGGTTCTTAGTTCAGAACCGTTTGATGCTTACACTCCTTCGCTTCGAAGGCGGCCGACCGACGGCCGACGGAACGGGCGCACGCGATGCGCCGGCGCGCTGAGCGCCGCATCGCACCCGCAGCTTCGCAGACTGCGTCGCGCACCGACCAGACCGGCCGATCCGGCTCCTGGTCCGCATGCGACGCATGCGCGGCGGGCAGCGGATACAACAACGACAACTCCCTCGCCGCCTTCATGCCACAACCGGTCGTACCGGCACCGTTTTTTGGAGAGAGACATATGAGTGGAAGCAACACAGGCCTCGGCACGGGTCTGAAACAGCGGCACGTGACGATGATGTCGATTGCCGGCGTCATCGGCGCGGGCTTGTTCGTGGGCTCCGGCCACGCCATCGCGGAGGCCGGCCCGGCTTCCATCCTCGCGTATGCGATCGCGGGCGTGCTGGTCGTGCTGGTGATGCGCATGCTCGGCGAGATGGCCGTCGCGCATCCGGACAGCGGTTCGTTCTCGACCTATGCCGATCGCGCGATCGGCCATTGGGCCGGCTTCTCGATCGGCTGGCTGTACTGGTGGTTCTGGGTGCTGGTGATTCCGATCGAGGCAACGGCCGCCGCGACCATTCTCAATGCGTGGTTCCCCGGCGTCGCGACCTGGATCTTCGCGCTCGGCATCACGCTGCTGCTGACGATCACCAATCTCTTTTCGGTCAAGAACTACGGCGAATTCGAATTCTGGTTCGCGCTGATCAAGGTGGTCGCGATCGTCGTGTTCCTGTGCATCGGCGGTGCCGCGATCCTCGGCATCGTTCCGGCGCCGGCGGTGTCGGGCGTGTCGAACCTGTTCGCGCATCAGGGCTTCATGCCGAACGGCGCGGGCGCGGTGCTGGCTGCGATGCTGACGACGATGTTCTCGTTCCTCGGCACCGAGATCGTGACGATCGCGGCCGCGGAATCGGACAACCCGCAGCGCCAGATCGTCCGCGCGACGAACTCGGTGATCTGGCGTATCACGCTGTTCTACCTCGGCTCGATTCTCGTCGTCGCCGCCATCGTGCCGTGGAACGATCCGCTGCTGCCGAAGCACGGCTCGTATCAGCGTGCGATGGAGCTGATCGGCGTGCCGAACGCGAAGGCAATCATCGACGTGATCGTGCTGGTGTCGGTCGCGAGCTGCCTGAATTCGGCGCTGTACACGGCGTCGCGGATGCTGTTCTCGCTGTCCAAGCGCAAGGACGCGCCCGCGTTCCTGCACCGCACCGATTCGACCGGCACGCCGCGCGCGGCCGTGCTGGCGTCGACCGCGTTCGGCTTCCTGACGGTGATCGCGAACTATCTGATGCCGGAGCAGGTGTTCGGCTTCCTGCTCGCGACCTCGGGCGCGATCGCGCTGCTCGTGTATCTCGTGATCGCGATCTCGCAGTTGCGGATGCGCAAGACGCTCGAATCGACCGGCGCGGACCTGGCGCTGCGGATGTGGCTGTTCCCGTGGCTCACGTGGGCGGTGATCCTGTTCATCTGCGGCACGCTGACCGTGATGTTCGTGAGCGAGGCGCACCGGATGGAAGTGGGCGCGACGGCCGTGCTGGCGCTGCTGGTGCTGTTCGCTTCGTGGCTGAACAAGCGTGCGCGTGACGCGCGCGCGGTGGCCGGCGGGCGAGTGTCGGCGACTTGACGACGTGACGACCGGATGGCGGGCGCGCTGCCCGCCGCCGGCACGCGGGCAGGCCGCGTGATGAAAATGGGCCGATCGGCACTTGCCGATCGGCCCATTTGCGTTTCGCGACGGATCCGCGTGGCGCGATGCCGGGGCGCTCGCCCGGCATCGGCGGTCAGGTATCAGACGTTGAACAGGAAGTTCATCACATCGCCGTCGTGCACGACGTATTCCTTGCCTTCCGCGCGCATCTTGCCGGCTTCCTTCGCACCCTGTTCGCCCTTGTACGCGACGAAGTCGTCGAACGAGATCGTCTGCGCGCGGATGAAGCCGCGCTCGAAGTCGGTGTGGATCACGCCGGCCGCCTGCGGCGCCGTGTCGCCGATATGGATCGTCCACGCGCGCACTTCCTTCACGCCCGCGGTGAAGTAGGTCTGCAGGCCCAGCAGCTTGAAGCCCGCGCGGATCACGCGGTCGAGGCCCGGCTCTTCCATGCCCATGTCCGCGAGGAACGCTTCCTTGTCGGCGTCGTCGAGATCGGCGATTTCCGCCTCGATCGCGGCGCACACGGCGACCACCGGCGAGTTCTCGCTTTCCGCGTACTTGCGCACCGCTTCGAGGTGCGGGTTGTTGTCGAAGCCGTCGTCCTTGACGTTCGCGACGTACATCGCGGGCTTCGCCGTGATCAGGCAGAACGGCTTGAGCAGCGCCTGCTCGTCGTCCGACAGGTCGAGGCTGCGCACGGCCTTGCCCTGGTCGAGCTGCGCGCGCACTTTCTCGAGCACCGCCGCGAGCTTCACCGCTTCCTTGTCGTTGCCCGACTTCGCGGCCTTCGAGTAGCGCGTGAGCGCCTTCTCGACGGTGCCGAGATCGGCGAGCGCGAGCTCGGTGTTGATCACTTCGATGTCGTCGATCGGGCTGACCTTGCCGGCGACGTGGATCACGTTGTCGTCTTCGAAGCAGCGCACGACGTGCGTGATCGCGTCGGTTTCGCGGATGTTCGCGAGGAACTGGTTGCCGAGGCCTTCGCCCTTGCTCGCGCCGGCGACGAGGCCCGCGATGTCGACGAATTCGACGACGGCCGGCAGGACGCGCTCGGGCTTCACGATTTCGGCCAGCGCCTTCAGGCGCGTGTCGGGGACTTCGACGATGCCGACGTTCGGCTCGATCGTGCAGAACGGGTAGTTCTCGGCGGCGATGCCGGCCTTCGTCAACGCATTGAACAGTGTGGACTTGCCGACGTTGGGCAAGCCGACGATGCCGCATTTGAGGCTCATGGAATCCTTCGGACGGGTGGGGCGGCGCGGCCGGACGGAGCGCGGCGGCGCGGGAAAATAGGGACGGCCGGCGCGCGAGGCGCGGCGGGCCGACGTTCAAAGGCGCTATTGTACCGTGCCGACGCCCCGGTTTCCGGCCTTGGCCGGAACGCCCCGACGCGACCGGCCGCCGCATTGGCGCAGCCACGGGCGATTCTGCTGATTTCCCGCAAAGTCCGGCCGCGTAAGGGCTCGGCCCCGCGGCTATAATGCGCGCCATGACTGCCCACCACACCTTCGACGTCGCCGTGGTCGGCGGCGGGCTCGTCGGCAAGACGGCCGCGCTCGCGCTGACCCAGTCCGGCTACAAGACCGCGTTGCTCGCCCAGCCGGCGACCCCGCGCCCCGCCGATCTCGCGTTCGATACGCGCATCTACGCGCTGTCCTCCAGTTCGCAGGCGTTGCTCGAACGGCTGCGGGTCTGGCAGGCGCTCGACCACGGGCGGCTCGCGCCGGTGTACGACATGCGCGTGTACGGCGATGCCCACGCGGAGCTGCATTTCTCCGCGTACCAGGCGTCGGTGCCGCAGCTCGCATGGATCGTCGAATCGTCGCTGATCGAGACGTCGCTCGACGCCGCGCTGCGGTTCCAGCCGAATCTCACGTGGTTCGACGCGCGCGCACAGGGCTTCGACGTGCGCGACGATGCGGCCGTCCTGACGCTGTCGTCCGGGCACGTGGTCGAGGCGGACCTCGTGGTCGGCGCGGACGGCGCCCATTCGTGGGTGCGCTCCCAAATGGGCGCCAAGGTCGAGCGCCGCGATTACCGGCAGACGGGCGTCGTCGCGAACTTCAAGGCGTCGCTGCCGCACCGCGAGACCGCGTACCAGTGGTTCCACGAAGGCGAGATCATCGCGTTGTTGCCGCTGCCCGACGGCCACGTGTCGCTCGTGTGGTCCGCGCAGACCGCGCACGCCGATCAGCTGCTCGCGCTCGATCCCGCGCAGCTCGCCGCCGAAGTCGAACGCGTGTCGCACGGTCAGGTCGGCACGCTCGAATGCGTGACGCCGGCGGCCGGTTTCCCGCTCGCGCTGCAGACGGTCGACAAGCTGATCGCGCCGCGCGTCGCGCTCGTCGGCGACGCCGCGCATCTGATCCACCCGCTCGCGGGGCAGGGGATGAACCTCGGGCTGCGCGACGTCGCGTCGCTCGCCGATGCGATCGCGAGCAAGGAGAGCTTCCGCAACCTCGGCGATACGGTGCTGCTGCGCCGCTACGAGCGCGCGCGCCGCGAGGACATCCGCGCGCTGATGGTCGCGACCGACGGGCTGCAGCGGCTGTTCTCGGTGCCCGGCCCGCTCGCGAAGGCGGTGCGCAACGCGGGCATGGCGTTCGTCGGCGCGCAGCCGCTCGTGAAGCGCTGGCTGGTGTCGGCCGCGCTCGGCTGATCGAACCCTCGCATGGCGGTCCTGTCGGACAGGTGCCCGTTACGGCGTACACTGTGACGTGCACTTCGATTGAGCTGAAGGACCAACCCGATGAAAAGAACGATCCGCATCGCCTCGCTGGCGCTCGCCGTCACGATGGCGACGCTTGGCTGTACCGCGCAGGCCGACCAAACCACCGACAAGCTGAAAGCCACGCTGCAGGCGCGTCTCGGCAGCGACGCGCCGATCAAGAGCGTGTCGAAATCGCCGGTCGCGGGCCTCTACGAGGTGAACCTCGGCTCGCAGATCATCTATAGCGACGCAGCGGGCGACTACGTGCTGCTCGGTGATCTCGTCGACACCAAGACGCACAAGAACCTGACCGACGCACGCCTGTCCGATCTGAACCGGATCGATTTCGCGAGCCTGCCGTTCGCGAACGCGATCAAGGTCGTGAAGGGCAACGGCGCACGCAAGATCGCGGTGTTCTCCGACCCCAACTGCCCGTACTGCAAGCGGCTCGAGACGACGCTGCAGTCGATCGACAACGTGACCGTCTACACGTTCCTGTACCCGGTGCTGTCGCCGGATTCGACCGCGAAGTCGAAGGCGATCTGGTGCGCGAGCGATCGCGCGAAGACGTGGGAAAGCTGGATGATCGACCATCGCGCGCCGTCCGGCGCCGGCACCTGCGACACCACCGCGCTCGACAAGAACCTCGCGCTCGGCCACGGGATGAACGTCACCGGCACGCCGACGATCTTCCTGCCGGACGGTCGCCGCCTGCCGGGCGCCGTTTCGGCCGAGCAGTTGAACCAGGCGCTCGCGTCGAGCAAGTAACCGACCGACACGCCGGGCCGCAACGCCCGGCCAGCGAGGGGCGCCCGCGACACCCGCCGGCGCCTCTCGTCGTTTTCGCCGCCTTATCCCGTTCGATCTCCGACCGATTGCCACGATGACCCAGCCGATCCGCTATTCGATTGCCCCGAAAGATCTTGCCGCGCACCTGTTCGAAGTCTCGGTGACGGTCGCCGACCCCGATCCCGCAGGCCAGCGCTTCGCGCTGCCGGTCTGGATTCCGGGCAGCTATCTCGTGCGCGAGTTCGCACGCAACATCGTCACGCTCGCCGCGTTCAACGACGCCGGCCGCAAGGTGCGGATCGCCAAGACCGACAAGAACACGTGGCAGGCCGCGCCGGTGAGCGGCGCGCTGACGCTGCGCTACGACGTCTATGCGTGGGACCTGTCGGTGCGCTCCGCGTATCTCGACGAAGCGGGCGGCTTCTTCAACGCCACCGCGGTGTTTCTGAGCGTCGCCGGCCGCGAGGACGCACCGTGCGAGGTCGACATCGCGAAGCCGGCCGGCCCGGCGTTCCGCACGTGGCGCGTCGGCACGTCGCTGCCCGAGGCGCGCGGCACGCGGCGGTACGGGTTCGGCGCCTATCGCGCGGCGAACTATGACGAATTGGCCGACCATCCGGTCACGATCGGCGAATTCGCGCTGGCGACGTTCGAAGCGCACGGCGTGCCGCACGACATCGTGATCGCCGGGCGCGTGACGCAGCTCGACATGGAGCGCCTGCGTACCGACCTCAAGCGCGTGTGCGAAGCGCAGATCGCGCTGTTCGAGCCGAAGTCGAAGAAGGCGCCGATGGACCGCTACGTGTTCATGACCCTCGCGGTCAGCGACGGCTACGGCGGCCTCGAGCACCGTGCGTCGACCGCGCTGATCTGCAACCGCACCGACCTGCCGGTGAAGGGACGGCCGGAAACGACCGAGGGCTATCGTACCTACCTCGGCCTGTGCAGCCACGAATACTTCCACACGTGGAACGTGAAGCGCATCAAGCCGGCCGCGTTCGTGCCGTACGACCTCGGGCGCGAGAACTACACGTCGCTGCTGTGGCTGTTCGAGGGCTTCACGTCGTATTACGACGACCTGATGCTGGTGCGCAGCGGGCTGATGTCGCAGGACGAATACTTCGCCGCGCTCGGCCGCACCATCGGCGGCGTGCTGCGCGGCACGGGCCGCCTGAAGCAGAGCGTCGCCGACAGCTCGTTCGACGCGTGGATCAAGTATTACCGGCAGGACGAGAACGCGACCAACGCGATCGTCAGCTACTACACGAAGGGTTCGCTCGTCGCGCTCGCGTTCGATCTGGCGATTCGCGCGCAAACGCGCAACCGCAAGTCGCTCGACGACGTGATGCGCCTGCTGTGGCAGCGCTACGGGCGCGACTTCTATCGCGGCAAGCAGGCGGGCGTCGGCGAGGACGAAGTCGACGCGCTGATCGAGGAAGCCACCGGCGTCGCGCTCGGCCGCCTGTTCGCCGACGCCGTGCACGGCACGCGCGACCTGCCGCTCGCCGAACTGTTCGCGCCGTTCGGCGTGACGCTCGTGCCGGAAGTCGCGAACGGCGCGGCCGCGAAGCCGAGCATCGGCGCGCGCCTGCGCGGCGGCGCGGACTGCACGCTGGCGGCCGTCTACGAAGGCGGCGGCGCGCACCGCGCAGGGCTGTCGGCCGGCGACACGCTGATCGCGCTCGACGGCCTGCGCATCACCGGCACGAACCTCGACGCGCTGCTCGCGCGCTACCGGCCGGGCGACAAGGTCGAGATCCACGCGTTCCGGCGCGACGAGCTGCGGACCGTGAAGCTGAAGCTCGACGGCCCGGACGTCACGCGCTACCGGCTGACCGCGGCCGCGAAGCCGGCCGCCGCGCGCAACGCCCGGGAAGCCTGGCTGAACGGCTGAGCGCAGGCGGGCTGCGCCCAACCGGCGGCCGATTGTTCTGCTGATGCAACAATCCGTCGCCGGAGCCCCGCTTTTTCGCGACGATGTGGCCACGCACAATGGCGTCACTCGCGCTGACCAAGCGCAATCCAACTGGAGCCTGACATGACGACCATTCTGCAAATCAATTCCGCGGCGCGCTCGCAAGGTGCGCAGTCCACGCTGCTGGCCAGCGAACTGACGGCAAAGCTGCAACAATCGAACCCCGGCGCCCAGGTCGTCGTGCGCGACCTGCTGGCCGACGCGCTGCCGCACCTCGACGAAACGGTGCTCGGCGCGTTCTTCACGCCGGCCGACCAGCGCAGCGCGGAACAGAATGCGATCGTCGCGAAGAGCGATGCACTGATCGCCGAACTGCAGGCGGCCGACATCGTCGTGATCGCCGCTCCGATGTACAACTTCGGCGTGTCGTCGCAACTGAAGACGTATTTTGACTGGATCGCCCGTGCCGGCGTCACGTTCCGCTATACCGAGAACGGTCCGGAAGGCCTGATCAAGGGCAAGAAGGTGCACGTGGTCACCGCGCGCGGCGGCAAGTACCTCGGTACGCCGAACGACAGCCAGACGCCGTTCCTGCGCACCTTCCTCGGCTTCATCGGCCTGACCGACGTGAGCTTCATCCACGCCGAAGGCCTGAACCTCGGGCCCGATGCGCAGAGCGCCGCGCTCGCAGGTGCGCGCGAGGCGATCGCCGCCGTGTAATGCGCAGAGGTGCGCAGAGGCGCGGCCGTGCCGCGCTGCGTCGTCAAACGAAAACGCCGCGTCCCGACAGGGCGCGGCGTTTTTGCGTTGCGGCCGGCGCCAATGCCAAGCCGGCGACGTGCGTCAGGCGAGCGTTTCGGCGATCTCCGGAAGCCGCCAGTCGATCGGTTCGCGGCCCGCTTCGACCAGATACTCGTTCGCGAGCGCGAAGTGACGGCAGCCGAGGAAACCGCGGTGCGCGGACAGCGGCGACGGATGCGGCGCCTCGAGCACGCAATGGGCGTTCGCATCGAACAGCGCGCGCTTCGCCTGCGCATGCGCGCCCCACAGCATGAACACGAGGCCGCGATGGCGGCCGGCCAGCTCGCGGATCAGCGTGTCCGTGCATTGCTCCCAGCCGCGCTTCGCGTGGCTCGCGGCGGCGCCGCGCTCGACCGTCAGCACGGTGTTGAGCAGCAGCACGCCCTGGCGCGCCCACGTGTCGAGGCAGCCGTGGCGCGGCGTGTCGTGACCGAAGTTCGCCGCGATTTCCTTGAAGATGTTGCGCAGCGACGGCGGCGTGCGCACGGCCGGCGGCACCGAGAACGCGAGGCCATGGGCCTGCGGCGTGCCGCGGTCGTCGCCGTGGTACGGGTCCTGGCCGAGGATCACGACCTTCACGTCGTCCGGGCTCGTCAGGCGCAGCGCGCGGAACACGTCGGTCGGGTAGACCGTCTTGCCGGCGGCGCGCTCGTCGTCGACGAAGCGACACAACGGCGCGTACGCGTCGCTGTCGGTGAACGGCTTCAGCACGTCGCGCCAGACGGCCGGCAGCGCGTCGAATTGGGCGGCGAGGTGCGGGACGTCGGCGGCGCCGGCCTGCGGCTGCGCGGCGCGCGCCGGAGCCGCTTCCGCGGCCTTCTTGCCGGCCGCGCGCGCACGCGCGGGTGCGGCGGCGGGAACATCGTGCTGCGCCGGTTCCGGCGCGGGATCGTCGAACAGCGACGCCTGTTGCGGCGTACGGAGAGTCTTGCGGGTTGCCATGCGTGATGCGGGTTATTGCGCGCGCAGCCGGTAGCCGCGCTGCGCCTTGCTGATGTTTTCGGGGGCGAGGCCCGGCAGCGCCTGCTGCAATTCGGCGGCGAGCGTCGCGAGCGCCGCTTCCGGGCCGTCGATCAGTTCGAGTTCGATTTCGCTGATCGGTTCGCGGCGCGTATCGCTTTGCGTCTGAACGACGATCTCGCCGACGTCCACCGCCGCCTCGACGGTCGCGCCGCCGATTGCGACGCGCCACAGCGTACGCGAAAAATCCGTGCGGAACAGCGCGTGCAGCGTGGGCGCCGCGTCACGCAATGCGGTCGCGGCTTCCGGCACGTCGCAGGCGGCGACCAGCGCGTCGATTTCGAGCGCGTCGCCGGCGACCGGCAGCTCCCATTCATGGTGGCGATGCAGGCCGGCCTCGGCGCTGCCGACCGTCTTGAACGTCTGCAGCCAGCCGTGCGGCGTGCGGCGCACGCGCACCGCGCTCTTCGACCGGGCGAGCGCGAGCTCGGGCGTGTCGTAATAGACGTTCGCGAGCGTGATGGTCTGGCCGGCTTCGCCGGTCAGCGTTTCGAAAAAGTGCCGCGCGGCCTCGGCCTGACCGGCCGGCAGCGCGAGCTTGATCTCCCGTTCGATCGCCATCAGAAGAACATCCGCGCGAGTGCCGCGCCCGGCTCGTCCGCGCGCATGAACGCTTCGCCGACGAGGAACGCGTTCACGTTCGCCGCGCGCATCGTGTCGACGTCCGCGCGCGACAGGATGCCCGACTCGGTCACGACCATGCGGTCGGCTGGAACCATGTCGAGCATGTCGAGCGTGGTCTGGATCGTCGTCTCGAAGGTGCGCAGGTTGCGGTTGTTGATGCCGACGAGCGGCGTCTTCAGCGTGAGCGCCTGTTCCATCTCGTTGCGGTCGTGAACCTCGACCAGCACCGCGAGGCCGAGTGAGTGCGCATACGCTTCGAGTTCCTGCATCAGCGGCGTGTCGAGCGCGGCCGCGATCAGCAGGATCGCGTCGGCGCCCATCGCGCGCGCCTCGAGGATCTGGTACGCGTCGACGATGAAGTCCTTGCGCAGCACCGGCAGCGTGCAGGCCGCGCGCGCTTCCTCGAGGTAGCGCACGCTGCCCTGGAAGAACTGTTCGTCGGTCAGCACCGACAGGCATGCAGCGCCGTGCGTCGCGTACGAGCGCGCGATGTCGGCCGGCACGAAATGCTCGCGCAGCACGCCTTTCGACGGGCTCGCCTTCTTCACTTCGGCGATCACCGCGGGCTGGCCGGCGGCCTGCTTCGCGCGCAGCGCGCCGACGAAGTCGCGCAGGTCGCGCGCCGATGCTTCGAGTTTCAGCGCCTCGAGCGGCGTGCTGCGCATGGCCGCCGCGACTTCGTCGCGCTTGACTGCGATGATTCGGTCGAGAATGTCGCTCATGTGGGTTCCTGCTGGATTCGTGAGGGGAGTCAGCGCTTGAACTGCTGCGTGAAGCGCACGAGTTCGTCGACTTTCGCGCGCGCCTTGCCGCTCGCGATCGCTTCGCGGGCGAGCTGGATGCCGTCCGCGATCGACGCGGCGACATTGGCCGCGTAGAGCGCGGTGCCGGCGTTCAGCGTGACGATCTCGCGGGCGACGCCCGGCTGGTTGTCGAGCGCGCCGAGCAGCATCACGCGCGATTCGTCGGCATTTTCGACCTTCAGCGTGCGGTTCGACACCATCTGGAGCCCGAAGTCCTCCGGATGGATCTCGTATTCGTGCACCTGCCCGTCGCGCAATTCGCCGACCAGCGTGGCCGCGCCGAGCGACACTTCGTCCATCCCGTCCTTGCCGTACACGACCAGCACGTGCTGCGCGCCGAGGCGCTGCATCACGCGCACCTGGATGCCGACGAGGTCGGCGTGGAATACGCCCATCAGCTGGTTCGGTGCGCCGGCCGGATTGGTCAGCGGGCCGAGGATGTTGAAGATCGTCCGCACGCCGAGCTCGCGGCGCACGGCCGCGATGTTCTTCATCGCCGGATGATGGTTCGGCGCGAACATGAAGCCCATGCCGGTTTCGGCGATCGACGCGGCAACCTGATCCGGCTGCAGGTCGATGTTCACGCCGAGCGCCTCGAGCACGTCGGCGCTGCCGGACTTGCTCGACACGCCGCGGTTGCCGTGCTTCGCGACCTTCGCGCCTGCCGCGGCCGTCACGAACATCGACGCGGTCGAGATGTTGAAGGTGTGCGCGCCGTCGCCGCCCGTGCCGACGATGTCGACGAAGTTGGAGTTGTCCGGCACCTCGACGTGGTGTGCGAACTCGCGCATCACGGTCGCGGCGGCGGCGATTTCGCCGATCGTCTCCTTCTTCACGCGCAGGCCGGTGATGATCGCGGCCGCCATCACGGGCGACATGTCGCCGCGCATGATGAGCCGCATCAGGTGCAGCATCTCGTCGTGGAAGATTTCGCGGTGTTCGATCGTGCGCTGCAGCGCTTCCTGCGGGGTAATCGTCATCGTGCGTCTCCGGTCAGGCGGCCGGCGCGCTCGCGCGGGCGGCTGCGCGATGCTGTTTCAGGAAGTTCTCGAGCAGCGCGTGGCCATGCTCGGACAGGATCGATTCCGGATGGAACTGCACGCCTTCGATCGGCAGCGTCTTGTGGCGCACGCCCATGATCTCGCCGTCGTCCGTCCACGCGGACACTTCGAGGCAGTCGGGCAGCGATTCGCGCTCGATCGCGAGCGAGTGGTAGCGCGTGACGTCGAAATGCTTCGGCAGATCGGCGAACACGCCGCGGCCGTCGGTTTCGATCCGGCTCACCTTGCCGTGCATGATGGTCTTCGCGCGCACGACGCGGCCGCCGAACGCTTCGCCGATCGCCTGGTGGCCGAGGCACACGCCGAGAATCGGCTTCTTGCCCGCGAACTCGTGCAGCACGTCGAGCGTGATGCCCGCGTGCTGCGGGTTGCTCGGGCCGGGCGACAGGCAGATCGTGTCGGGGTTCAGGCGCGCGATGTCGTCGAGCGTGATTTCGTCGTTGCGGTAGGTGCGCACGTCCTCGCCCAGTTCGCCGAAGTACTGGACCAGGTTGTAGGTGAACGAGTCGTAGTTGTCGATCATGAGCAGCATGGTCAGTCTCCGGTCAGAAGTCGCTATCGAGGCCGTCCTGGACCTGTTCGGCCGCACGCAGCACCGCGCGCGCCTTGTTTTCGGTCTCTTGCCATTCGGATTCGGGCACCGAGTCGGCGACGACGCCCGCCGCCGCCTGCACGTACAGGTTGCCGTTGTGGATCAGGCCCGTGCGGATCGCGATCGCGAGGTCCATCTCGCCCGAGAACGACATGTAGCCGACCGCGCCGCCGTACAGCCCGCGCTTGACCGGCTCGAGCTCGTCGATCAGCTCCATCGCGCGCACCTTCGGCGCGCCCGACAGCGTGCCGGCCGGGAACGTCGCGCGCAGCACGTCGTAGTTCGTCATGCCGGGCTTGAGCTTGCCCTCGACCGAGCTGACGATGTGCTGCACGTGCGAGTACTTCTCGATCACCATCTTGTCGGTCACCTGCACCGAGCCGATCTGCGCGATGCGGCCGACGTCGTTGCGCGCGAGGTCGATCAGCATCACGTGCTCGGCGATTTCCTTCGGGTCGTTCAGCAATTCGGTCGCGAGTTCGGCGTCGCGCTCGGGCGTGTTGCCGCGCGGGCGCGTGCCGGCCAGCGGCCGGATCGTGACGATCTGGTCGTCGCCGCGCTTTTCCTGGCGCACGAGGATTTCCGGCGATGCGCCGACCACGTGGAAATCGCCGAAGTTGTAGTAATACATGTACGGCGACGGGTTCAGCGAACGCAGCGCGCGATACAGCGACAGCGGATTGTCGCGGTACGGCTTGGTCAGCCGCTGGCCGACCTGGATCTGCATCAGCTCGCCGGCCGCGATGTATTCCTTCGCCTGACGCACGGCGGCCAGATAGTCTTCCTTCTTGAATTCGCGGAACGTCTCGGTACGCACGCTCGCCGACGTGACGGGCGGCTGCACCGTCGTGCGCAGGCGCTGCTTCAGTTCGCGCAGGCGCTGCTTGCCCTTCGTGTACGCCTCGGGCTGCGCCGGGTCCGCATAGATGATCAGGTACAGCTTGCCGGCGAGGTTGTCGATCACCGCGACTTCCTCGGTGAGCAGCAGCTGGATGTCGGGCAGGCCGAGATCGTCGCGCGGCGCGGTGTTCGCCAGCTTCTTCTCGATGTAGCGCACGGCGTCGTAGCCGAAATAGCCGGCCAGGCCGCCGCAGAAGCGCGGCAGGCCCGGGCGCTGCGCGACCTTGAAGCGCGCCTGGAACGACTCGATGAAGGCGAACGGGTCGCCGTCGTGCGTTTCGATCACCTCGCCGTCGCGCACGACTTCGGACACGCCGTTGCGGGCGCGCACCAGCGTGCGTGCCGGCAGGCCGATGAACGAGTAGCGGCCGAAGCGTTCGCCGCCCACCACCGATTCGAGCAGGAACGAGTTGGCGCCCGCGCGTTCGGGCTGCGCCAGCTTCAGGTAGAGGGACAGCGGCGTTTCGAGGTCGGCGAGCGCTTCCGCGATCAGCGGAATGCGGTTGTAGCCTTCGTTCGCAAGCGATTGGAATTCGAGTTCGGTCATGTTCCGGTCCTGTTCGGGACGAGCGGCGGCGTGCGCCAGGGATCACTTGACGCTGCGCGGCTGCCGTCGGCGAAAGGGCGGTCGATCGAGAAGTGCCTGTTGCCGGCCGGCACTCCGGGCGTGAGCGTCGCGAGCCTGCGGCCGATCCTGAACGCAGGCGTTCGGATGCGGTAGAACTCGGAGGTGGTGCGACGATCGGCGCGCGGATGCGCAGCGAGATAAAAAACGGCGCTGAAGACGGGCTTCAGCGTACCTCATCGAAGAGGTCAGCGCGACCAGCGACGCCAGGGCCAGGCTCCCCGGTCGATGCTGCTCAGACTCCGTTTTTTATTCAGAAACATGCGGATGGAAGAAATAATCAGATGGTTGGCCGGCCGGCATTGTGCGCGGCGATCGCGCGTGCTGCGACCAGCAACGAATCGACTATACCATCCGAATTTATCGTTTGTATAGCTTTGCCGTGGTTGTAGCCGTACGGCACGGTCAGCGTCGCCATCCCGGCTGCGCGGCCCGCCAGCGCATCGTTCTCCGAGTCGCCGATCGCGACCGCCGTGTGCGGCGCCACGCCGAGCGCGTCGCATGCCGCGAGCATCGGCAGTGGATCGGGCTTTTTGCGCGCGACGCTGTCGCCGCCGAGCACGATGCCGAAACGATCGATCAGCCCGTATTGCTCGAGCAACTCGAGCGCGAAGCGGTGCGGCTTGTTCGTCACGCACGCGAGCCGGATGCCGGCCGCATGCAGCGCATCGAGGCCGGCGGTCACTTCCGGATAGAGCCGCGTGTGCCGGCCGTTGATCTTCGCGTACTCGGCCTGGTAGATCGCGAGCGCATCGTCGAAGCGCGCTTGCGCGTCGGCCTGCGAGAAGCGCGGCGCCAGCACGCTCTGGATCAGATGCTCGGAGCCCTTGCCGACGTAGCCGATCACCTCGTCGCGCGACGTGGCCGGCGCGCCGAGCTGCGCGAGCATCCCGTTCAGCCCGGCCGTGAAATCGTCGGCCGTGTCGACCATCGTGCCGTCGAGGTCGATCAGCGCCGCATCGATGCGCGGCGCCGCGAAACGGATCGGGGCGCCGGTGTCGGGCGGCGCGCAAGCGTCGAGCGAGGAATCGGCCACGGCGTCAGCTCCGCTCGACCGTCGCGAGTGCCGCGCGCATCTCGTCGATCACCTTGCGATAGTCGGGCTTGCCGAAGATCGCCGAGCCCGCGACGAACGTGTCGGCGCCGGCTGCCGCGATCTCCGCGATGTTGTCGGTCTTCACGCCGCCGTCCACCTCGAGCAGGATCTCGCGGCCCGTGCGTTCGGTGTACGCGTCGATGCGCGCGCGCGCTTCGCGCAGCTTGTTCAGCGTTTCCGGGATGAACGACTGGCCGCCGAAGCCGGGGTTCACCGACATCAGCAACACGAAATCGAGGCGGTCCATCACGTGGTCGAGATAGTTCAGCGGCGTGGCCGGATTGAACACGAGGCCGGCCTTGCAGCCGTGGTCGCGGATCAGCGACAGCGTCCGGTCGATGTGGTCCGAGCCTTCCGGGTGGAAGCTGATCAGATTCGCGCCGGCTTTCGCGAAATCGGGCACGATACGGTCGACCGGGCGCACCATCAGATGCACGTCGATCGGCACCTGCACGTGCGGGCGGATCGCTTCGCAGACGAGCGGGCCGATCGTCAGGTTCGGCACGTAATGGTTGTCCATCACGTCGAAGTGAATCCAGTCGGCGCCGGCGGCGACCACGTTGCGGACTTCTTCGCCGAGCCGTGCAAAGTCGGCCGACAGGATGCTGGGAGCGATGCGGAATTGGGTCATGACAGGGGAGCGGGGGACGCTGCGGCGCAAAACCGCCATTCTACCGTCCGGCGACCGCGTGCGCGGCGGCGAGCCGTGCGGTGGCGGCCCGATTGCGCATAGAATGCCGAACCAGTGCGGCGCGCCGCGGCCCGGCGCTACAGATGGCGCGGGCGGTTACCTACAGCGGAAACACCATGAGTCAGTATCAGTTCACCGTTTCGGTGAAAACCAGTTACTTGCCGGAACAATCCGACCCGGATCGACGTCAATACGCATTCGCGTACACGCTGACCATCCGCAATACGGGGCAGGTTGCAGCGCAACTGATCGCCCGTCACTGGATCATCACGGACAGCGAAAATCACGTGCAGGAAGTGAAGGGGCTCGGCGTCGTCGGGCACCAGCCGCTGCTGCAGCCGGGCGAACATTTCGAGTACACGAGCTGGGCCGTGATCGCGACGCCGGTCGGCACGATGCGCGGCGCGTATTTCTGCGTGGCGGAAGACGGTGAGCGGTTCGAGGCGCCCGTCGAAGAATTTGCGCTGCACATGCCGCGCACGCTGCATTGAGCGTGCGGCGGGCGCTCAGCGCGGCTGGCGGTCGTTGTCGCGTGCGTGTTTCTTTCTGCCCGACGACGTCCACACGACGATGAAGATCAGCAGCGCAAGCGCGACGAAAGCTTCGAGCCCGAAGATGAGCATCGGATATTGGTCGAGAAAATCTGACATGGCGGTTTCCATCAAGAACGGACATTGTATGTGGTTTGGCGCCCGGGCGGCCGGCTGGCTGGCCGCCGCCGCGGCCGCCGCGCTGCTCGCGGCATGCGGCAGCGCGCCGACGCGGACGTCGGCGCTCAAGCCGCCGACGGGCGCGGCGATCGTGCCGGGGCAGGTCGCCGCGCAGCGACTGACGCCGGTGGCCTGGCAGCAGGTGCCGGGCTGGCAGGACGATGCGCTGATCGGCGCGACGGCCGCGTTGCGGCAGAACTGCGTGCGGCTCGCGCGCCAGCCGGCCTGGCAACGCGCGTGCGCAGCCGCCAACCGGCTCGACGAGCTGGACGTGAGCAGCGCGCGCGCATTCTTCGAAACGTATTTCACGCCGTTTCAGTTCGCCAATACCGACGGTACGCTGGACGGGCTCGTGACCGGTTATTACGAACCGCTGCTGCACGGCTCGCGGGTGCGTCGCGGCCCTTACCAGTACGCGCTGTACCGCTGGCCGGCCGGCTATCGCGCGGGCACCGCGCTGCCGGCGCGCGCGCAGCTCGAGCGCGCGGGCATTCTGAACGGCAACGAACTCGTGTGGGTCGACGATCCGATCGAGGCGTTTTTCCTGCAGGTGCAGGGGTCGGGGCGCGTGTTGCTCGACGACGGTTCGGTGATGCGCGTCGGCTTCGGCGGCACCAACAACCAGCCGTACCGCTCGATCGGCAAATGGCTGATCGATCACGGCGAGCTGACGCCCGCGCAGGCGACGATGCAGGGCATCAAGGCATGGGCGAAGGCGAATCCGGCACGCGTCGACGCGCTGCTCGACACGAACCCGCGCTTCGTGTTCTTCCGCGACATGCCGACCAAGGAAGATGCACCGCACGGTGGCGCGGAAGGCCCGATCGGCGCGCTCGGGGTGCCGCTCACGCCGGAGCGCTCGATCGCGGTCGATCCGTCGTCGATCCCGCTCGGCACGCCGGTGTTCCTGCAGACCACACGCCCGTTGACGAATACACCGATGAACCGGCTCGTGTTCGCGCAGGACACGGGTTCCGCGATCCGCGGCGGCGTGCGCGCCGACTATTTCTGGGGGCTCGGCGACGATGCGGGCGACCAGGCCGGCCGGATGAAGCAGGTTGGCCGGATGTGGCTGCTGTTCCCGAATTCGTGATGCGCGACCGCGCCGACGTAAAGCTGTAGCCGGCGCGTCGACACGGCCTCGAATTGCTGCACCCCAATGGCTGGATCGTCGATCCGGCCTTAGGGGTGTTTTTCATCGCGGAGCGTGGCGAGCGGGCTGGGCTGCGGCGAGCGGCGTCGGCATTCGTGCGCGCGCAGCCCGTCACGAAGCCGCGCTGCGGGTTCAGCCCTTGCGCTTGTCGATCACGCGTCGGGCCTTGCCGACCGAGCGCTCGATCCCGTTGACCGGCAGCACGTTGATGACCGCGGTCACGCCGATCAGCGACTTGATGTCGTGCGCGAGCGCATGGCTCGCCGCGCGGATCGCCGCGGTGTCGGGAGCCGTCTCCGGGCACGGCTCGACGTTCAGCGTCAGCACGTCGAGCGGGCCTTCCTTCGTCAGCACGATCTGATAGTGCGGCGCGAGCGCGCGCTGTTTCAGCAACTGCTCTTCGATCTGCGTCGGGAACACGTTCACGCCGCGCACGATCATCATGTCGTCCGAGCGGCCGGTGATTTTTTCCATCCGGCGCATCGTGCGTGCGGAGCCGGGCAGCAGGCGCGTGAGGTCGCGCGTCCGGTAGCGGATGATCGGCAGCGCTTCCTTCGTCAGCGACGTGAACACCAGCTCGCCCAGTTCGCCGTCCGGCAGCACCGCGCCGGTGTCCGGATCGATGATTTCCGGATAGAAATGGTCTTCCCAGATGGTCGGGCCGTCCTTGGTCTCCACGCATTCCGACGCGACGCCCGGGCCCATCACCTCGGACAGCCCGTAGATATCGACCGCGTCGATGCCCATGCGCTGCTCGATGGCCGTGCGCATGTCGTTGGTCCACGGTTCCGCGCCGAAGATGCCGATGCGCAGCGAGCTCTGCGCGGGATCGAGGCCCTGGCGCTCGATCTCGTCGGCGATCGACAGCATGTAGCTCGGCGTCACCATGATGATGTCGGGCCGAAAGTCCTGGATCAGCTGCACCTGCTTTTCGGTCTGCCCGCCGCCGAACGGAATCACCGTGAGGCCCGCGCGTTCGGCGCCGTAATGCGCGCCGAGGCCGCCGGTGAACAGGCCGTAGCCGTAGCTGACGTGGACCTTGTCGCCGCGGCGGGCGCCGGCCGCGCGGATCGAGCGCGCGACGAGATCGGCCCACGTATCGATGTCGCGCGCGGTATAGCCGACGACGGTCGGTTTGCCGGTCGTGCCCGACGACGCGTGAATGCGCGAGATCTGGTCCTGCGGCACCGCGAACATCCCGAACGGATAGCTGTCGCGCAGGTCGCTCTTGGTCGTGAACGGGAAGCGCGCCAGATCGGCGAGCGTTTTCAGATCGTCCGGATGAACGCCCGCTTCGTCGAACTTGCTGCGATAGACCGGGGAATTTTCGTAGGCGTGCCGAAGCGACCATTTCAGGCGGTCGAGCTGCAGCGCAGTCAGTTCGTCGCGTGAGGCGGTCTCGATCGGCTCGAGCGGTAGCGCGGTAGTCATGCGTGTCTCCAGTGTTTGTTATGTGCGAGCCGCGGGCGTCAGCGATCTTCAGGCAGCACCGTGCCCTTGATTTGCGCCGACTTGCCGCGAAACATCGCGACGGTCTCGCCGGCCTGATTCATGACGCGCACGTCGTAGATGCCGTGCCGGCCGCTGCGCGTCTGCTCGGTTGCCTCGGCCGTCAGCACGTCGTTGCCGTGGACCGGCCGCAGGTACTCGATCGAGCAGCCGGCCGCAACGGTATTCAGGTTGTACGAATTGCATGCGAACGCGAACGTCGAGTCGGCGAGCGTGAAGATGATGCCGCCGTGGCAGGTCTGATGCCCGTTCAGGAATTCCGGCCGCACGCGCATGTGCAGACGTGCGTAGCCGGCGCGCACCTCGGCGATTTCCATGCCGAACGCGCGGCTGCAGGCGTCCGCCTCGTACATGGCCTGCGCAGTCGCGCGCGCGAGTGCGTCGGGGTCGAGCGGGTGAAGGGCGGCTGTCATGTCAACGCCCCTCGAAGCGCGGCGCGCGCTTCTCGATGAACGCCTTGACGCCTTCCGAATAGTCGTACGACTGGCCGAGCTTGCGCTGCAGGTCGCGCTCGACGTCGAGTTGCTGGTCGAGCGTGTTGCTGATGCTGTCGCGCATCGATTGCTTGATCGATGCGATCGCGAGCGTCGGCTGCTGGGCGAGCTGGTTAGCGACCTGACGGACCGACGCGGCAAGCGTATCGTCGTCGACCGCGCGCCAGATCAAGCCCCATTGCTCGGCCTGCTCGGCGCCGAGTTTGTCGCCTGTCAGTGCCAATCCGAGCGCGCGCGCCATGCCGATGCGCTGCGGCAGGAACCACGTGCCGCCCGAGTCGGGCACGAGGCCGATCTTCACGAACGCCTGGATGAAGCTGCTCGAGCGGGCGGCGAACACCAGGTCGCACGCGAGCGCCAGGTTCGCGCCCGCGCCGGCGGCCGTGCCGTTCACGGCCGCGATGACCGGAATCGGCATGCGCTGCAGGCGACGGATCAGCGGATTGAAATGCTCGTCGATCAGCGCGCCCAGATCGGTCGAAGCGCCGGGCGTGAAGTCGAGATCGGCAAGGTCCTGGCCCGCGCAGAAGCCGCGGCCCGCGCCGGTCAGGATCAGCGCGCGGGCGCCGGCTTTCTCGACCTCATCGAGCGCGGACTGCAATTCGCGATGCATCGCGCGCGTGAAGCTGTTCAGCTTGTCCGGACGGTTGAGGGTGACCGTGGCCACGTTCGCGGCCCGATCGAGCTCCAGCTGGATCGCGTCATATGACATGCAGTGTCTCCTTCATGACTTCGTTATAGGCGCGCGGCGAGCCGGTTACACGCGTTCGATCGCGATCGCGATGCCCTGGCCGACGCCGATGCACATCGTGCAGAGCGCGAAGCGGCCGCCGATGCGCTCCAGTTGATGAAGCGCGGTGGTCACCAACCGGGCGCCCGATGCGCCGAGCGGGTGGCCGAGCGCGATCGCACCGCCGTTCGGGTTCACGCGCGGATCGTCGTCGGCGACGCCGAGCATGCGCAGCACCGCAAGACCTTGCGACGCGAACGCTTCGTTCAGCTCGATCACGTCGAACTGGTCGATCGACATGCCGAGCTGGCGCAACAGCTTCTGCGTCGCGGGCGCCGGGCCGATCCCCATCACGCGCGGCTCGACGCCGGCCGTCGCCATGCCGACGACGCGTGCGCGGCGGCGCAGCCCGTATTGATCGGCGGCCTGCGCGTTGGCGAGCAGCAGCGCGCAGGCGCCGTCGTTGACGCCGGACGCGTTGCCGGCCGTCACCGAGCCGTCGGGACGGACGACGCCCTTGAGCTTGGCAAGCGCGTCGAGCGACGTTTCGCGCGGGTGCTCGTCCCGTGACACGACGACGGCGTCGCCCTTCTTCTGCGGAATCGTCACCGCGACTATTTCCGCCGCGAGCGTGCCGTCCTGCTGCGCACGCGCGGCCTTCTGCTGGCTGCGCAACGCGAACAGATCCTGGTCGGCGCGGCTGATGTCGTAATCGACCGCGACGTTCTCGGCCGTCTCCGGCATCGAATCGACGCCGAATCGCTGCTTCATCAGCGGATTGACGAAACGCCAGCCGATCGTCGTGTCGAATATGTCGGCCTGGCGGGCGAACGCGCTGGCGGCCTTGCCCATCACGAACGGCGCGCGCGTCATGCTTTCGACGCCGCCCGCGATCATCAGGCGCGCCTCGCCGGCCTTGATCGCGCGCGCGGCCGTGCCGACGGCGTCCATGCCGGAGCCGCACAGCCGGTTCAGCGTCGTGCCGGGCACGGCGCTCGGCAGGCCGGCCAGCAGCGCCGACATGCGCGCGACGTTGCGGTTGTCCTCGCCTGCCTGGTTCGCGCAACCGTAGATCACGTCGTCGAGCGCGGTCCAGTCGACGTCGCGGTTACGTTCGATCAGCGCGCTGATCGGCACCGCGCCGAGATCGTCGGCTCGAACGTCTTTCAGGGCGCCGCCGTAGCGGCCGATGGGGGTGCGAATCGCGTCGCAGATGTAGGCGTCGGTCATGGGAGTGTCGGGCGTGTCGATGGGCAACGAACCCGCCGGTTGGCGGATTCGTTCATGGTAGAGAACGTGGCCGAATTTGCACCTCGGCCGTTCGGCTTATGCCGTATGGCCAGCTTCCGCGGGCGCCGCCTTCGGTGCAACATGCACTCGGCTTTGCACGACGCGGAACCGGTTGGCGACGAACGCCGGGTCGGCCAGTGCCGCGTTGGCGGCCGGGTTCGCGCCGGTGCCGTGGAAGTCGGAGAACGCGGCCGACTGGTTGACGAATACGCCGCCCGTCAGGTTGATCGACAGCGCGACGCCGCCGCGAATTGCCGCTTCGTGCGCAGCGTCGAGCACGTTGGCGTCGGTGCTGTAGACGGACAGCGTCAGCGCGCCGTGTTGGGCGGCGATTTCGCCGGCGAGATCGAGCGACTGCGCGGTCGAGTCGGTCGCGATCACGAACGAGATCGGGCCGAACCACTCCTGCGTGAACTTCGCGCGGTCAGCCACGTCGAGCTGCATCACGAGCGGCGTGCGCACGCGAGCGTTGGCGAAGGTGGGATGCACGAGCGTCTGGCTGTCGGCGAGCACGCGGCCGAGCTTGCGGGCGTCGTCGATGCGCGCGCTCACGCCTTCGTTCTGGATCGCGCCGATCAGCTCGACGGAGCGTGCAGTGTCGCCGGTCAGCTTCTGCACGGCGCCGGCTATGGCCTGGGCCACGTCGTCGAAGCTCGCATGGCCATCCGCGGTCTGGATGCCGTCACGCGGTACGTAGATGTTTTGCGGAGCCGTGCACATCTGGCCCGAGTACAGCGCCAGCGAGAACGCGATGTTCTTGGCCGCGGCCTTGAGGTCGTCGGTCGAGTCGATCACGATCTGGTTGACGCCGGCTTTCTCCGTGTACACCTGCGCCTGGTGAGCATGGCGTTCGAGCCACGTGCCGTTCTGCGTACTGCCGGTGAAGTCGATCAGCTTGATTTCGGGGCGCAGCGCGAGGTCCTGCACGAGCGCGCCGTCGTTCGGCTCGGTCGCGAGCAGCGTGACGACGTTCGGATCGAAGCCGGCTTCGCGCAACACGTCGCGGGCGATGCGGACCGTGATCGCGAGCGGCAGGATCGCGCCCGGGTGCGGCTTGACGATCACCGTGTTGCCGGTGGCGAGGTCGGCGAACAGGCCGGGGTAGCCATTCCAGGTCGGGAACGTGCAGCAGCCGAGCACGAGGCCGGTGCCGCGCGGGACGATCGTATAGCGCTTGTGCATCGTGAGCGGCGGGTTCTTGCCCTGCGGCTTTTCCCAATGCGCATCGGCGGGGATTCGGCGCAGCTCGTCCCAGGCATAGGCGACTGCTTCGAGCGCACGATCCTGCGCGTGCGGGCCGCCGGCCTGGAATGCCATCATGAAGGCTTGGCCCGTCGTATGCATCACGCTGTAGGCGATCTCGAAGCTCGCGCGATTCAGCCGTGCCAGGATTTCGAGGCTGACGCCGATCCATGCGCTCGGGCCGGCTTCACGCCATTGAAGCTGGGCCGCGGCTGCCGCGGCGATCAACTCGTCGGGCGTCGATTTTGGATAGCGGATGTCGAGCGGGATCCCGTATGGCGACTGCTCCGCGCCGACGGTCCCGCCGGACGCCGGCTGGTCGAGCTCGAACACGCTGCCGAGATGCGCTTTGAACGCGGCTTCGCCATCGGCGTTCGCGCTTTCCCCGTACACTTTGGGACTCGGCATTTCCGCAAACGGGCTCCAGTACCCGCGGCTCTCGATGGCGGCGAGGGCGTGTTTCAGCGTGTCTTCGTGCTTCGTGAACAGTGCATGGGTCATGACGGCAGCCTGATGGACAGTGAGAAGGGTTGGATCGATTAATTAACCGACCGGTTGGTCGGAGAATGTTAGCATCAAACTATTCGCGTGTGCGAGGCGTTTCTCATTTCATTGATCGAGGAGAAATAGATGTCTTACGAGAACATCCTGGTGGAGACCCGAGGGCGAGTCGGATTGATCACGCTCAACCGTCCGAAGGCGCTCAATGCGCTGAACGATGCGTTGATGGATGAGTTGGGTGCGGCGCTGAAGGCGTTCGACGCAGACGACGAAATCGGCGCGATCGTCGTGACGGGCAGCGAGAAGGCGTTCGCGGCCGGCGCCGACATCGGCATGATGGCCACCTATTCGTATATGGATGTGTACCGCGGCGACTACATCACGCGTAACTGGGAGACCGTCCGCGAGATCCGCAAGCCGATCATTGCGGCCGTGGCGGGGTTTGCGCTCGGTGGCGGCTGCGAACTCGCGATGATGTGCGACATCATCTTCGCGGCCGATACGGCCAAGTTCGGCCAGCCGGAGATCAAGCTGGGCGTGATGCCTGGCGCCGGCGGCACGCAGCGTCTGCCGCGCGCGGTCTCGAAGGCGAAGGCCATGGACATGTGCCTGACTGCACGTTTCATGGATGCGGCCGAAGCCGAGCGCGCCGGGCTCGTGTCGCGTGTGCTGCCGGCCGACAAACTCCTCGACGAAGCGGTTGCGGCTGCGACGACGATCGCCGAGTTTTCGCTGCCGGCAGTCATGATGGTGAAGGAGTCGGTGAATCGCGCGTACGAGACAACGCTGGCCGAGGGCGTCCACTTCGAGCGCCGCCTGTTCCATTCGCTGTTTGCGACGGAAGATCAGAAGGAAGGGATGGCGGCATTCGTCGAGAAGCGGAAGCCGGTATTCAAGAACCGCTGACTCGGGCGATGGCAGCGCGACGCGCTGCCGAACGATCGCAATCAGGGGTATCCGACGTGTCGAAGCTGAAGCCCCGTGCGCGGCAGCGCACGAGGCCGTTTCAAAATATTTTCACAAAAGGGGTTGCATTGCGAGGGGCGGGTGCATAGAATCACGCCTCTTTCGCGCTACCGGAAACGCGGCGCGGGAGAAGAAGGGAAGCGGTGCGGTTGGGGCGGTTGTAACGACCCGAACGCACACGAAGCTGAACCCCTCACCGTCACAACGAAGCAGTTCAAAA